>CAMWMT010000141.1 GCA_947175375.1 uncultured Clostridiaceae bacterium
CTCCAGAAGTACTCTGTGGTCTGCTGTCAGAAGTGGTTCGCACTCGCAGCCATTCAACAGGACTGCATCGATCGGCTTGTTGGGTTTTAATTTTACAGAAGTCGGGAATCCCGCTCCACCCATACCAACGATTCCGCTGTTACGGACGATCTCAACGATCTCATCCGGTGTCAGGCTGTCAAGATCCTTTTGAGGCTGTACAGATTCGTGCAGAGTATTTTTTCCATCAGATTTGATCACAACAGACAGGCATTCGCCTCTTGTGGCATGTCCGTGGTTCTCAATCGCAGTAACGGTTCCGCTGACGCTGGAGTGAACCGGAGCGCTGATAAAGCCTGCCGCTTCGCCGATCACCTGGCCGACCTTCACAGTATCTCCAACCTGTACGACCGGGTTGGCCGGAGCTCCTGCATGCATGGACAGAGGAATGACTACGGTCTCCGGATCCGGGAATCTCTGGAGCGCGATGGGCGCCGTAAAGTCATTACGCTCTGCCGGATTAACACCGCCATAATAACCTTCCAATCTGTTCTCACGGATGGATTTTACATAATTGTTCACAAATTTGAAATCAACCTTGGAGTAATCCCGAAGCTGAATCGGCTGATCCAGGAACTCGGAGAGACGGCCCTGTTTTTCCAGTCTCTTGTAGATCTTCTCCCATGCGCAGTCCTTGTTGGGATCCACTTCACATTTGCCGTTCTTCGCGCCGCCGCACTGGCCGTTGACCAGGCTCTTGGAACAGTCAACGATCGGGCAGATGCCGCCGGTAACGTTCAGGTAGCACTGTGCACATGCATCACAGCTCTTCTTCGTAAGCGCCATGCCGTGATGTCCGGTATAATTCAGGGAATCACTGGCTGCAAAGACAGATTTTCCTGTCAGGTCTGCAACGGTCTGGATTCCAAGGCCGCAGGAAGCCACCAGAATATGCTCCGTTCCTTCCGGGATCATATCCTGTAATTTTCTTGCTGTCTGGGTACTGTTGCACAGGAAATCCACTCTTGCAGTCCCTGTAACGGTCTTTCCCTGTTCGGTGACAAGCTTCTCAAGCTCGCCGCATTCTGGTTCGTCAATGGTTTCAAATTCCTTGAAGCACTTGTTGCAGGCAATGATGAACAGGTTGTCTTTATCGGCCAATAATGACACCAGCTCGTCGCTGCTTTTCAACTTATACTTAGTATAGTTCTCCAATTGCTCACCTTCCTTATCTTATTTTTATTTGCAAAGCTGTTGCTTATCTGTTTTGTCCTTTTTTCAGCCTCTGCACCATGATGAAAAAAGACCATTGGCAAATAAGACAGCTTTGTACTCAACGCCATTTTCAGTATAATACAGATTCACCATATTTACCAGTCAAAATATATATTTTTTTGTAAAAATTTTAATCATAACCAGGAACAGCATAAGATTCAGTCCCCGCATCCTGCCCGGGACCGCTTTTACAGGAACCGCAACCCTTTCACCAACTGTAAGTGTTTTCCAGTCCTTCCTTATGCTATGATAGTTCCAGAACCAGTAACGTCAAGTAGTCTATGAAAAACAGCAACGGACCGGACAGAGCTTGGAAGGGGAGTTGCGGTACTTAAATAGGAGGTAAAGAAAATGGAACCTGTTCTTAAGATCGAATCTTTAAAGAAATATTATGGCAGATCAAAAAACCAGACAAAGGCGCTGGACGGTATCACGTTCCAGGTCATGCCCGGGGAGTTCCTGGGCATCATGGGAAGCAGCGGCTCCGGCAAATCCACCCTGTTAAACTGCATCGCTACAGTGATTCAGCCCACCAGCGGCACCATTACCATGAACGGACGGGCGATTCAGGAACTCAAAGGGGCAGCGCTGGCGGACTACCGCGGGAAAGAGATCGGATATCTGTTCCAGAACTTCGAACTGCTGGATAACCTGACCGGACAGGAAAATATCCTGCTCCCGCTGTCCCTGCACGGAGTACCAGAAAAGGAAAGTAAAAAACGGCTGGAACAACTGGCATCTTATCTGGAAGTGAAGGACGTCCTGCATAAATTCCCCGCCCAGATGTCCGGCGGGCAGAAGCAGCGGATCGCAGCCGCCCGGGCGCTGATCCTGAAACCGGGCATTATTTTGGCAGACGAACCTACCGGTGCCCTGGATTCCAGAAACGCAAAAGCCCTGATGGAGAAGCTCCTGGGCCTGAACCGGCAGGAACAGGCCACCATATTGATGGTAACGCATGATTCCAACGCTGCAAGTTACTGCAGACGCATTCTGTTCATTCAGGATGGCGTGATCTTCCATGAGCTTCGCAGGAGTATCCCGGAGGAATCCCGTCAGGAGTTTTACACAAGGATTCTGAAAGTCATGGCACAGTTAGGAGGTGGCAGTGCAAATGTTCTTTAAACTGATCTCCCGGGGCAGCAGGCGGAACCGCAAGGAAAACAGCCTGTTTTTCAGCTCTCTTCTGGTCTCTGTCCTGGCGTTTTATATGATATTGTCCCTATCCCATCAGGATGTTATGATCTTTCTGACCCGGATGGAAAGCGACGCCGTAGACAAACTGATGACCATCATCCCTGTATTTTACGGGCTGACCCTGTTTATCCTGTTTTTTCTTATTTATTACGCAGGCAAATACCAGCTGGAACGGCGCAGGCATGAATTTGGAGTCTGCCTGATGTTGGGCATGCGCCGCGTCAGGCTGTTTGCCATGCTGCTCATCGAGGACCTGCAAAGCAGTCTCATCGTTCTGATCATCGGACTGCCTGCGGCCGTTCTCCTGTCAGAACTGGTCAGCCTGATCACGGCAAGGCTGGTGGGTATTGGAATCATCGGTCATCATATATCCTTTTCCTTTCGAGCGGTATTGTGGACGGCAGCAGGATTTCTTCTGATCAAACTGATGGCTTTCCTGATCCTCAGCGGGAGGATCAGCCGCCAGGAGATTGGTTCCTTGCTGGTGGAGACGCCGGATGGTGTAAAAAAGCAGATGCCTGCACTTGTCTATGGAGCATCTGTCCTGCTCGGCATCTTCTGTCTGACTGTTGCCTATGGGCTTGCCATTCACGGAGAAGCATGGTCCGGGGTCCGGCAGATGGGACTGACCGTCTTTCTCGGACTTTTGGGAACCTTTGCTTTCTTCTGGGGGCTTCGGTTCCCCATGGAACTTGCCCTGCGATCCGGAAAGCACAACCGAAAGCTTCATGTGTTTCACCTGCGCCAGATACAGGAGACAGTGATCCATCGTTCAAGTACTCTTGCCATCTGTTCCTTGCTGATCCTGGCAGCTCTGTGCTGCTTCGGAACCGGTGTGTCCGTCTTCCGTTTCTATGGAGAATCGGAACCGCATGTTCTGGATTATACGTTTACAGATTGTGAAGAGGAAAAGGATACGGAGTTCATCCGTCAGACACTGGCTGCATACCAGCTGGACACCTGCTTTTCTGATTTGTTTGAAATGAGAACCGGATATATCCGCACTACCGAGGATCATGAGCACGCATTCCGGATGGAGCCTCTCATGTCCGCACTGCGGGAGCTGCCGGCCTCGACAGACACGGAGGTGCTTTTGAACAATCTGGGATATGCAACTTACCCACATCTGATCCCGCTTGAGGACTATAACCGGCTTCTGGCTGCTGCCGGTCTGCCAAAGCTTACACTGGATGCTAAAGAAGCTGCCATTTACATGGACAGTGGGTTCACGAACTTCGAACGCACGAAACTGCTCAACCGCATTCTGGAGACCGAACCGGAAGCTATACTGGATCAGGAAACGATTCATCTGACCGGCACCGTACAGACGACCAGTCTGGTCACTGACCGTTCCATCACCCTGGCCTTCGCACTGATCCTTCCGGATGAAATGTTTGAAACCTATACACAGGGAACTTACAATATCTATCTTAATGGTATTCTGGCGGATGAAGAGACAGAACAGGACAATCTTATGTCTGTCATATCTGACCTGAATCAAAGACTGGACAAAACAGGGCTGTCCTATGAGAGTTATCTTCAGAACATGGGACGGCAGCTCTTTTACATGGTAGCTGCCAGCTATATCACCATTTACCTGGCGATCATTTTCCTAATCATCGCCAATACGGTCATTGGTGTGCAGTTTCTCATGAGCCAGCAGAAGACAAACCGCCGTTACCGGACCCTGATTCGCCTGGGAGCTGCGTATGATGTTCTGTGTCGGTCTGCCAGGACACAGATCAACTGGTACTTTGGCATCCCTGCCACGGTTGCTGCTTTCAGCAGTCTGTTTGGCGTCCGTTCTCTGCTGGGTGGGCTCCTGTCATTTGATGCCAGGAGCAATCTGGCCGAAATGATGTTCCTATCCGCTGCTATGATTTTGGGACTGTGTGTGATAGAATATATATACATTGCAGCAGTGAAACGTTCCAGCGACCGCTATCTTCTGACACTTATGGTCCCGATGCGGGAGGAATAATCCGACAGAAATTTTCTGTTCTTCCGGATCATTCCAGCATTACTGCTCCATTCTGCACCGGCCCGGATACCCGTTATGGGACAGACTGCATGAGGCAGGTGATCGAACAGTACTGCCATGAATCAGAAAATAACAACAATAACGGAGGAAAAAGTTTGTGAAACGAATCGCAGTGGTAGAAGATGAACTGTTTATGCGGGAAGAATTATCCGATATCCTGCGTAAAGCCGGTTATGAAGTTACGGAAATCACTGATTTTAACTGCGTGACGGATCTGCTTCTGACACTCTCTCCAGACCTGGTTCTGCTGGATCTGAACCTGCCCTTTATGAGCGGGTTTCAGATCTGCCGGGAGATGAAGCAGAAAAGCGCTATTCCCATACTGGTACTGACTTCCCGGGATCAGATGCGGGACGAACTGCATGCGCTGGAGCTGGGCGCTGACGAATATCTGACCAAACCATGCCGAAAGGAACGCCTTCTGGCACGAGTATCCAATGTGATGAAGCGGTACGAGGGCCGCTCCAATCTGTTGGAGGGTCCCGGCTTCCTGCTGGACCGGCAGACTTATACCCTGTACATCCACAACCGTTCGGTCGTCCTTGCGAAAAATCAGGGAAAGCTTCTGGAAGTGTTCCTGAACCATGGTTATGAGGTAGTTTCCAAAGAAGAACTGTGCCTGGCCATCTGGGGAACCACCGAATACATTGATGAAAATGCGCTTCAGGTCAATCTGACCCGGTTGAAAAAGACCATGGCAAATCTCGGAATGTCTCAGCAGATCGTCCCGGTCCGGGGGATCGGCTACCGGCTTCTTCCGGAAGGAGGAATCATATGAAACAATCTGTAAAAGCGATTCTGCCGTATTTTCCATGGCTTCTCCTGATGCTTGGAGTGGATGCGTTTGCAGCGCTGCTCTTATGGCTTGCGGATGTACAGGCGTTTTACTCCATGGCAGCTGTAATTCTGCTTGCCACTCTTCTCTTCTTCTTTGCAGTATGCTTTGTCCTTATCCGTATGGAACGTAAAAGGAAACAGGCATTTTCTGATTTTCTCCATGTCCCGGATGAATACCACGAGGAAGCACTGCTGAAAACCGTCAATATTGCGCAAAGAGAATCCATCCGCCTGCTTGGCAGGCATCTGCGTGACCATCAGGCTGCTTACGCCGGACTGCAGATGCAGATCAGCGATCAGGAAGAATATGTGGAATCCTGGGCACACGAGACCAAGACGCCTCTCTCGCTGCTGACCCTCCTTCTGGACAATCGCCGCGATGAGCTGTCTGACGATATGGGTTTTAAGCTGGACCACATTCGGAACCGCATGCAGGAATCTGTTGACCAGATGCTGTTTTATGCGCGGTTAAAAGGATTCCGGAAAGATTATCTGTTCGAGCATATCCAGGTCCGTACAGCAATCGAAGAAGTGCTCGAAGATTACAGGCCTCTGCTTTTGGAAAAGCAGTTCCGGACCCAGCTTGGATTCTCTGACGATTTAGTCTATTCGGACCGGAGAGGCCTGCATTTTCTCCTTGGACAGGTCATCAGCAATTCCATCAAGTACTGCAGTCCGGAACCGGAACTGTCTTTTTCCTTTTTCCGGCAGGATGATCGCTGTATTCTCTGCATCCAAGACAATGGGATCGGTGTGCGCAGCTGCGATCTGCCTTATATTTTTGAAAAAGGATTTACCGGAGATTCCGGCGAAGGAAGAAAGAAAGCCACCGGCATGGGGCTGTATCTTGCCAACGAAATGGCAAAAGAACTGAATCTGACACTGGAAGCCCGCTCCCGGTGGGGAGAGGGCTTTGAGATGCAGATCTCCTTTCCGGTGGTTCATTACACCTGATCTCAAAGCTAGTCGTCCCCCAGCAGTCTTTTCAGCAGATACTTCCGGCTGTTAATGAACATCTCCGTTACCTGATAGCTGTCGGTCTCTTCATAGCTGCACCGATGCACCGGACCGTCATCAAACGTCCAGATATCAGCGCCAGGGATCCCAAGAAGGATCGGGGAATGGGTAACAATGATAAACTGCGACTCCTGCCTGGCGCATTCGTGGATCTCCATCAGCAGTGTCAACTGCCTCTGGGGCGACAAGGCCGCTTCCGGCTCATCCAGCAGATACAGGCCATTGGGTTTCAGATGCCTCTGGGCGATGGCAAGGAAACTCTCCCCATGAGATTTCTCATGATACCGCTCTGACGGATGAAGTTCATCTGCATAATCCTTCTCTTTGGTAGCCACATTATAGAAACTTTCCGCCCGAAGAAAATATCCCCATCCGGCTTTGTGAATCCCTCTGGAAATCCGTATGGCATCATACAGTTCTGAATGCGAATCATAGGTAGAAAACCGATAGTTCTTCGTTCCACCCTCTGGATTGAAGCCCTCCGCGATGGCAATGGCCTCAAGAAGCGTAGACTTCCCACTTCCATTTTCCCCGACAAAAAACGTGATGGGACTGGTAAATACAATCTGGCTCATTTCTCTGATGGCTTTAATCTCTCTTATATAACTGTTACGTGCGACTCGGGCCCAGGTGATGGATATGCTTT
>CAMWMT010000142.1 GCA_947175375.1 uncultured Clostridiaceae bacterium
ATAAGAAGGAAGATTTCGGGATGGAAGGATTCCAGTTCTGCCAGAGGAAGTGCGGCTTTGACCAGATAAAGCAGGATCACAGAAAAGGAACTTTGCAGCATGCCGGCAATGCAGACGATGGACAGACTCTGCCAGAAGGAGCAGTGCCAGACCCACATGGTCCACAGGGTGAAGGCCAGAACAGACAGTGCCGAGAGAAGGGACATCAGAGGCGCGTTGGTGATCACGCTTACGGCACTCCAGTTGACTGCCGCCACAGTCGGCGCGATCAGCAAAAGCGGCGGAAACTTTTTCAGGTGCTGCCGGACGGAGCCTTCCTTGAAAAAAGGGAGCAGATAGATTAGAAGTATCAATTCTCCCATCAGATTGTCTTCACATGTGAGTAGGAATTGTCTCCAGAATGGAAATTCATAGTAACTCATATGTTTGCATGCTCCTTCTTAAAATTTCTGGATGATAATATATCACAGGCGAGGGAATTTGTCCATCTGAGTCCGTTGGCCGTACAGCGTCAGAAAATCGCAAAGGGATTTTCGTGATTGAAATACAAAGTCAGGAATGCTATGATGGACAGAGATACTGGCAGATGAGAGAAGGAGAACTGTAAAATGAGCATTTTTTGTGTGGGACAGTCCGCATATGATATTACGATTCCACTGGAGGGACCTCTGATCGAGAATCAAAAATACCGTATTACCGAACGCCATGAATGCGGAGGCGGTCCGGCATTTAATGCGGCCTGCCTGTGTGCCATGTGGGGCGCGCCTGTGCAGTTGATCTCCCGAATTGGAGAAGATTCCTATGGGAAGATCTTAAGAGAGATTTTACGTTCTGCTGGGGTAAAGACGGATTATCTGATTCAGGACAAGGAGATTGGGACACCATACAGCATCATCATCGCAGGGAAAAAGAATGGCAGCCGGACGCTGTTTAATTTTCCGGGCTGCCGAAAGGATGTGGATTATCCGATTCCTGTAGAATCCCCGAAGGTGATCCTGACAGATGGCCATGAGGATCGGATTAGCCTGGATCTGCTCCATGCTTTTCCGGAGGCGCTGTCCGTGGTCGATGCGGGAACTTTCCGAGACAGTACCTATGCGGTGGCAAAGGAAGTGGATTATCTTGTGTGCTCGGAAGATTTTGCCAGACAATATACAGGAAGAAGTCTGGATCTGGCTGATTGGAGCGGATGTGAAGAAATTTTCAAAGAAATAGAGAAGATCAATAAAAAGCACGCAGTCATTACATTAGGAGCGCGTGGACTCTTATATCGGGAGAAAGACGGGAGGCTGTGTCATCTTCCGGCATATAAAGTCCAGGCGGTCGATTCCACCGGGGCAGGTGATATCTTTCACGGTGCGTTTGCATATGGGCTGTATTGCGGATATTCTCTCCGCAAAAATCTGATCCAGTGTTCTGCCGCTGCAGCTTTGTCTGTGCAGAAACTGGGGAGCCAGACTTCGATTCCTTCCAGGGAGGAGACAGATGGGCACACTTCTCCTTGACACATTTTCCCACCTGCCATATACTGGTACAGTGATTGAAACGTAAAGAAAAACAGCAGATGCGGAACTATAAAACAGCATCTGTCTTCACAATGCCCGGAAGGATTTCAGGACGCGGATGCGGCCGGAAATCCTTCCAGACACGGGGCATTGAGAGGACGGATGCGGAACTTCAAATAGGAGGAACTATCGTGGCAGATATTAAAAAAGAGATAGAGAAAAGACGGACTTTTGCGATCATCTCTCACCCGGATGCGGGTAAGACGACCTTGACGGAAAAGTTCTTATTATATGGAGGCGCGATCAACTTGGCAGGCTCTGTAAAGGGTAAGGCAACTGCCAGGCATGCGGTGTCGGACTGGATGGAGATTGAGAAGGAGAGAGGTATCTCCGTTACGTCATCAGTGCTCCAGTTCAACTACGACAACTATTGTATTAACATCCTCGATACGCCAGGGCATCAGGATTTCTCAGAGGACACCTACCGGACACTGATGGCAGCAGACTCTGCCGTTATGGTCATCGACGGTTCCAAGGGCGTGGAGGCGCAGACCCGGAAGCTGTTCAAAGTATGTGTCATGCGCCATATTCCAATCTTTACCTTCATCAACAAGATGGATCGGGATGCCATGGATACTTTTGAACTTCTGGATGATATCGAAAAGGAGCTTGGCATCGCCACCTGTCCCGTTAACTGGCCCATCGGTTCCGGTAAGGAATTCAAGGGTGTCTACGACCGTGCTAGCCAGAAAATCCACGTGTTTTCCGATACGGAAAAGGGAACGAAGGAAGGCGAGGATCGGGTATTATCCATAGAAGAAGCAGATGAAGTGCTGCTGGAAGGCCAAAAGGAAACGCTTCTGGATGAGATCGAGCTTCTGGATGGCGCCAGTGCGGAATTTGACCAGAGCCTGGTGGACAAGGGTGAGCTGTCACCAGTATTTTTCGGCTCCGCGCTGACCAATTTTGGTGTGGAGATCTTTTTGAAACATTTCCTGAAGATGACCACATCCCCGCTCCCAAGAAAAGCAGATGTGGGCATCATTGATCCCATGGAAGAAGGTTTCTCCGGCTTTATCTTTAAGATCCAGGCAAATATGAATAAGGCTCACCGGGATCGGATCGCTTTCATGCGTATCTGTTCCGGAAAATTTGACGCAGGTATGGAAGTCATGCATGTGCAAGAAAATAAGAAGATCCGCCTGTCCCAGCCCCAGCAGATGATGGCACAAGACCGGAAGATTGTGGAAGAGGCTTACGCAGGTGACATCATCGGCCTCTTTGATCCGGGCATCTTCTCCATCGGGGACACCGTCTGCCTGCCGGGGAAGAAGATCCAGTATGAAGGCATCCCGACGTTTGCTCCCGAGCATTTCGCAAGGGTCCGCCAGATGGATACTATGAAGCGTAAACAGTTTGTAAAAGGAATCGAGCAGATCGCCCAGGAGGGTGCTATACAGATCTTTCAGGAGTACAATACCGGCATGGAAGAGATCATCGTGGGCGTTGTCGGCGTCCTGCAGTTCGATGTTTTGAAATATCGTCTGAATAATGAGTATAATGTGGAGATTCGTCTGGAAAACTTACCATATGAGCATATCCGCTGGATTGAAAATGAGGAGATCGATATGGATAAGATCAGTGGAACTTCTGATATGAAGAAGATCCGTGACCTGAAAGGGCGGCCATTGCTTCTGTGGATCAACAGCTGGAGCATTGGAATGACTCTGGATCGCAACGAAGGGCTCAGACTCAGCGAATTCGGACGGTAAATTTCCCCTTTTCAAAAAGTGGAAGTTTTGTTATACTATAAGCAATTATAAAGCGGAAATAAAGCAGCATCTGTATAGGCGGATGCGGAACTCGAAAAACAGCATCTGTCCGAAAAATGCCCGGAAGGCTGTCCTGACGCGGATGCGGCAGGACGGACTTCCAGACAGGGGGCATTTTTCGGACGGATGCGGAACTATAATAGGAGGTACAGGCATATGGAAAAACTGGACAGAGCGACACATGAGATTCCAGTCGGCGGCGACATGGGAGAGGTACAGATCGCAGACGAGGTAGTGGCGATCATCGCCGGCATGGCAGCGACAGAAGTAAAGGGCGTTGCATCCATGGCAGGAAACATCAAGAATGAACTGGTGGCGAAGATGGGTATGAAGAACCTGTCCAAAGGCGTCAAGGTGGAAGTGACCGATACAGATGTGAAAGTAGACCTGGCGCTGAATCTGATCTTCGAGGCGAATATACTGGAAGTATCCGGAAAAGTGCAGAAAAAAGTAAAATCAGCGATCGAGAGCATGACAGGTATGAAGGTGTCCGTGGTAAATGTACGCGTGGCCGGCGTGGTACTGGAATAACTGCTGCCTGTACAAGTGAAGGAGGAGCTGCCGGAGGACGCAGCTCCCGGTGTGCCGGGAGCCACAGGTCGCGGCAGCTTTTTTGTATTAGAGGGGAGGAAAGTGATGAAGAGAAGAGAACAGAGAGAGTGCATCTTTCAGCTCCTTTTTCGTGTGGAGTTTAACAGGCAGGAAGAGATGCCGGAACAGGCTGGCATGTATATGGATGATATAAGAGCGGAACAGCCCATACAGGAGAAGGACGAGACCTATATTCTGGAGAAATACAGCAGGATCGTGGAGGCACTCCCGAAGATCAATGCCATGCTGGATGAGGTGTCCACAGGCTGGAAGACCTCCCGCATGGGAAAGGTGGAGCTGACGGTCTTAAGGCTGGCAGTTTATGAGATGAAGTTTGACGAAGACATCCCTGAGAAGGTAGCGATCAACGAGGCAGTCGAGCTTGCCAGAAAGTTTGGAGGAGATGAGTCTCCGGCGTTTATTAATGGAATACTGGCGAAGCTGACGGAGAAGAAGCAGGAAAAATGACGAAGAATGTATATTCCGTCCGGCAGGTCAATTCCTACATTAAAAATATGTTTGTGCAGGATTTCATGCTGAAACGGATCTATGTCAAAGGAGAGATCTCCAACTGTAAATACCATACGGCAGGACATATCTATTTTTCCCTGAAGGACGAATCCGGAGCGATCCACTGCGTCATGTTCGCAGGTGACCGGAGAGGGCTTGCGTTCCGAATGCAGGAGGGGCAGAAAGTCATCGTGCTTGGCAGCATTAGTGTCTATGAGCGAGATGGAAAATATCAGCTCTACGCAAAAGAGATCGTTCTGGATGGCGAAGGCGTGCTGTACCAGCGATATGTACAGCTCAAGCGGGAACTGGAAGAGATGGGGATGTTCGCCGCCGAATACAAGCAGCCGATCCCAGTATACAGCAGGACTGTGGGTATTGTCACGGCGCCGACCGGGGCGGCGATCCGGGATATCATGAATATCGCAAAACGAAGGAATCCCTGTGTACAGTTGATCCTGTACCCGGCGCTGGTACAGGGAGAGCAGGCGGCTCCCAGCATCGTGCAGGGGATCCGGACACTGGATGCTTATGGCGTGGATGTGATGATCGTAGGCCGTGGGGGCGGTTCTATAGAAGACCTGTGGGCATTTAATGAAGAAATGGTGGCAAGGGCGATCTTCGAGTGCCGTACCCCGGTGATCTCGGCGGTCGGACATGAGACCGATACGACGATCGCGGACTATGTGGCGGACTTAAGAGCGCCGACACCTTCTGCAGCTGCGGAGCTGGCAGTCGCGGATTACCGGCAGCTTTTGGCGGGTGTGGAACTGTTCAAGAATCAGCTGACCGACCGTCTGGAACAGAAGATTGGCTGGTATCGTCAGCGCACGGAGCGTTATGGGCTTCTGCTGCAGCATGTTAGCCCACAGAACAGGCTGAATGAGAAAAAACAATATGCGGCGGACCTGATGGAGCGGCTGCGGCAGGAGATGCAGCAGAAGCTTACGGAACGCAGACATCGGATGCAGCTCTGCGCAGGCAGGCTGGAAGGGCTTTCGCCACTGAAGAAGCTGCAGCAGGGATATTCTTATACGGAACTTCCGGATGGAAGGGTGCTTCGGAGTGTTTCCCAGATACAGCCGGGAGAGCTGGTCACGATCCATGTGACAGATGGAAAAGTCCTGGCAAGGGCAGAAGGGACAGAGCGGATGGAAAGGAACGGGCAGTGATGGCAGAAGAGTTAAAAGAGAAAAAAGAAGAGCCGGGTCTGGAAGAGGCTTTTGAGAAGATCGAAGGACTTCTGGAGAAATTGGGAGACCGGGATGTGTCTCTGGAGGATTCTTTCCGGTATTATCAGGAGGGGATGGAGCTTTTGAAGCTGTGTAATGCCCGGATCGACCACGTGGAAAAGCAGATGCTCCAGATCGATGAGGAGGGACAGATCCATGAATTTTTCTGAGGAACTGAGAGAGCGGACAGAACAGACAGAATCCATTATATATAGATTGCTCCCGAGGTATCTGGGACAGCAGCATCTGGTCGTGGAAGCGATGTGCTACAGCGTAACGGCGGGCGGCAAGAGGCTGCGCCCTCTGATCATGTATGAAACCTTCCGAATGTTTAACGGGAAAACGGATGCCATCGAGTTGTTCATGGCAGCCATTGAGATGATCCACACCTATTCGCTGGTACACGATGATCTGCCGGCCATGGACAATGACGAGTACCGCAGAGGAAAGCTGACGACCCATGCAAAATATGGACATGCCATGGGGATCCTGGCAGGCGACGGGCTTCTGAACCTGGCTTTTGAACTGGCAGCTTACGCTTTTGACTGTGAGGAAGACGCGGATGGCTTGAAGCGTGTGGCGAAGGCACTGCAGATTCTTGGAGAAAAGGCCGGTATCTATGGGATGATCGGCGGCCAGGTCGTGGACGTGGAATCTACCGGACAGGCTATTGATGAGGAAAAGCTCCTGTTCATCTATGAGTTGAAGACCAGTGCGCTTCTGGAAGCATCCATGATGATCGGCGCGGTACTGGCGGGGGCGTCTAAAGAAGAAGTGCAGGCCGTGGAGCAGATTGCGTCCGACGTGGGAATAGCCTTCCAGATCCGGGATGATATCCTGGACGTAACAAGCACGCTGGAAGTGCTTGGGAAGCCGGTCAACAGTGATGACCGCAATGAGAAGACGACGTACGTGACGCTGAAAGGGCTTGAGAAAGCCTCGGAAGAGGTGGAGGCGATATCGGCGCGGGCGCTGGACAAGCTGGAATCTCTTCCATATAAAAATGAATTTCTGACGGAACTGATAAAATCCTTGATATACAGAGAAAAGTAGAGGGCACGGACCATGGCACTGGAACAGATCAATCAGGTCAATGATATCAAACAGATACCGCCGGAGGAATATGAAAAGCTTGCCGCGGAGATCCGGGAATTTCTGATCGAGAAGATCAGCCGGACCGGCGGGCATCTGGCATCGAATCTGGGTGTGGTCGAGCTTACGATGGCATTGCATTTGAGCTTTGATTTTCCCCGGGACAAGGTGATATGG
>CAMWMT010000143.1 GCA_947175375.1 uncultured Clostridiaceae bacterium
ACTCCGCTATGCTAGACAATACGCTGGAATTTCTTGTGATGAGCGGCATGGAGCTTCCGCTGGCAGTCATGATCACCATTCCGGAGCCGTGGAGCAATAACCGGACATTATCGCAGGATGAGAGAGATTTTTATCAGTATTACGCAACCATGATGGAGCCATGGGACGGACCGGCATCCATCGTCTTTTCCGATGGTGACCTGATGGGTGCGGTGCTGGATAGGAATGGACTGCGTCCCTCCCGGTATTATGTTCTGAAAAATGGTGATGTGGTTCTGTCCTCCGAGGTGGGCGTATTGGACGTGCCGGAGGAAGAGATTGTTTTAAAAGAGCGCCTTCATCCGGGAAAGATCCTGCTGGTAGATACGGTCCGCGGAAAGATCCTGCAGGATGAAGAACTGAAAGAACTTTATACAGTCAGCCATCCTTATGGAGAATGGCTGGACAGTAATCTGGTGGAACTGAAAAATCTGAAGATTCCCAACATTCGTGTGGAGGAATATGAGCCGGTCAGGCGGAAACAGTTGCAGAAAGCCTTTGGTTATACATACGAAGAGTACAAGAATTCCATCCGGATGATGGCATTGAACGGCGGAGAGTCCATCGCCGCTATGGGTGTGGATACGCCGCTGGCTGTTTTGTCCGGGAAGAAACGCCCGCTGTTTGACTATTTCAAACAGTTATTTGCCCAGGTGACTAATCCGCCCATCGACGCAATCCGTGAGGAGATCGTGACCAGCACCACAGTATATGTGGGGAAAAAGGGCAATCTGCTGGAGGAAAAGGCGGAAAACTGTCAGGTACTGAAGATCAACAATCCGATTCTGACCAACACGGATATGTTGAAGATCAAGAAAATGAAAAAGGATGGCTTCCAGGTTGCAGTCGTGCCGATTACTTATTATAAGAGCGCGAGACTGGAGCGTGCCATCGACCGCCTGTTCGTGGAGGTGGATAAGGCGTACCGGGACGGCGCCAACATTCTGGTGCTTTCAGATCGGGGCGTAGATGAGAATCATGTGCCGATTCCGTCCCTTCTGGCGGTATCAGCGGTCCATCAGCATCTGGTCAACACGAAAAAACAGACCTCCATGTCGCTGATCCTGGAATCCGGGGAACCGAGAGAGGTGCATCATTTTGCCACGCTGCTGGGCTACGGTGCCTGCGCGGTAAACCCCTATATGGCATTGGATACGATCCATGAGCTGATCGAAGAAAATTTGCTGGATAAGGATTATTACGCGGCAGTCAATGACTACAATGCGGCTATTCTCCACGGCATCGTGAAGATCGCCTCTAAGATGGGAATCTCTACCATACAGTCCTATCAGGGTGCGAAGATCTTCGAAGCCATTGGTATTTCGAAAGAAGTGACGGATCAATATTTCTCCGGAACGGTCAGCCGGGTGGGCGGTATCACCATAGAAGACATTGCGGAGCAGGTGGATTATTATCACTCCAAAGCGTTTGATCCTCTGGGATTGGAGACGGACCTGACTCTGGACAGTCTTGGAAAGCATAAGAGAAGAAGCGGCGGAGAGGAACATCGTTACAACCCACAGACCATTCATTTGCTGCAGCAGTCCACATGGACCAATAATTACGAATTATTTAAACAGTATACACAGAAGGTGGATGAGGAGCAGAGCGGCTATCTGAGGAGCCTGATGGATTTTCGGTATCCCGAACAACCGGTATCTATTGAGGAAGTGGAGAGCGTGGACGAGATCGTGAAACGGTTCAAAACCGGCGCCATGTCCTATGGGTCCATCTCACAGGAGGCTCATGAGACCCTTGCCATCGCCATGAACCATCTTCATGGAAAATCCAACACCGGTGAGGGCGGAGAGAGTGACGAGCGTCTGGATTCCGCAGGGAGCAGCGAGGATCGCTGTTCTGCCATCAAACAGGTGGCGTCCGCCCGTTTCGGCGTGACCAGCCGGTATCTGGTGAGCGCTCAGGAGATTCAGATCAAGATGGCACAAGGGGCAAAGCCCGGTGAGGGCGGACATCTGCCTGCAAGAAAAGTGTATCCATGGATTGCGAAGACCAGGCATTCCACGCCTGGCGTGAGCCTGATCTCTCCGCCGCCACATCACGATATCTATTCCATCGAAGATCTGGCGCAGTTGATCTACGACCTGAAAAATGCCAACAAATACGCGCGGATCTCCGTAAAGCTGGTGTCCGAGGCAGGCGTAGGTACAGTAGCGGCCGGCGTGGCAAAGGCAGGAGCCCAGGTAATCTTGATTTCCGGATATGACGGAGGTACCGGTGCGGCGCCGGAGAGCTCCATCCACAATGCCGGGCTTCCGTGGGAACTGGGACTGGCGGAGACCCATCAGACCCTTCTGATGAACGGGCTTCGGAACCGGGTCCGCATCGAGACCGACGGAAAACTGATGAGCGGCAGGGACGTGGCCATAGCTGCGCTTCTGGGAGCGGAGGAATTTGGTTTTGCCACGGCTCCGCTGGTGACCATGGGATGCGTGATGATGCGTGTCTGTAATCTGGATACATGCCCGGTGGGCGTGGCGACTCAGAATCCGGAACTGCGGAAACGTTTTAAAGGAAAACCGGAATATGTGGAGAACTTCATGCGGTTTATCGCACAGGAGCTTCGGGAATACATGGCAAAGCTGGGCGTGCGCACTATCGATGAGATGGTGGGAAGAACCGAACTTTTGAAGGTCAGGAAAGATGCAGCATCTCCTATGGCGCCAAAGATGGATCTGTCTCAGATTCTGTCCAATCCCTTCGGAGGAGAGAAGGCGGATGTGATCTTCCATCCGGCCCATGCATTCAATTTTCAGCTGGAGAAGACTCTGGATGAGAAAGTTCTTCTAAAAAAGCTGAAGACGGCGGTGGAAAAAGGAACCAGCGCTTCGGTGGACATCAAAGTGGGAAATACAGACCGTACTTTTGGAACCCTTCTGGGGGCAGAGATCACCAGATGCCATAAGAACGGACTGCCGGAGGATACGATCACGGTCAACTGTAGGGGAGCCGGAGGCCAGAGCTTTGGCGCGTTTATTCCCAGCGGACTTACCATTACTTTGTGTGGAGATACGAATGACTATTATGGAAAAGGTCTCTCCGGTGGTAAGCTGGTCGTTTACCCGCCGAAGAACAGGGGCTATAAGGCAGAGGAAAATATCATTGCAGGAAATGTGGCGCTGTATGGCGCGACCAGCGGGAAAGCGTTCATCTGCGGCGTGGCCGGAGAGCGTTTTGCAGTCCGTAATTCCGGGGCCCATGCGGTCGTGGAAGGTGTCGGTGAGCATGGCTGTGAATACATGACCGGCGGCCGGGTCGTTGTCCTTGGAAGGACCGGCAAGAACTTTGCGGCAGGTATGAGCGGCGGCATTGCCTATGTGCTGGATGAGGACAGCCGTCTGTACCGGAATCTGAACAAAGATATGATATCCATCGAGAAGGTGGAAAATAAGTATGATATTCACGAATTGAAGAACATGATCCAGGAACATGTGGACGCCACAGGTTCTGAGCGCGGGGCATGGATTCTGGAGCATTTTAACGAATATCTTCCGAAATTTAAAAAGATTATTCCTCATGACTACAAGAGGATGATCGCACTGTCTTCCCGTCTGGAGGAAAAGGGAATGAGTACGGAGCAGGCACAGATGGAAGCATTTTATGAGAGCTTTGAGTCAAGAGAAACGGAGGGTGAGTGATGGGAAAAGCCACAGGATTTTTGGAATATGACAGAAAAAATGCAAAGGTGGAAGAGCCGCTTACGCGAATCCGGCATTTCCGTGAATTCCGCACGCCCCTGTCTCTGAAGGAGCAGCAGGAGCAGGGCGGGCGTTGCATGGAATGCGGTGTGCCCTTCTGCCAGAACGGAGAGATGCTGGCCGGGATGGCGTCCGGATGCCCGCTCCACAATCTGGTGCCCGAGACCAATGACCTGGTGTACAGCGGAAACTGGAAGCAGGCCTATGAGCGTCTGATGAAGACACATTGTTTCCCGGAATTTACCTGCAGGGTATGTCCGGCCCTGTGCGAAGCTGCCTGTACCTGTAATCTGAATGGAGAGCCGGTGTCCACAAAGGAAAACGAAAAGGCGATCATCGAGCATGCCTATGCCAGCGGCTGGGTGGTGCCGAGACCGCCGAAAGTACGCACAGGCAAGACAGTGGCGGTCATCGGCAGCGGTCCCTCCGGGCTGGCGACAGCCCAGCAGTTGAACCGGAGAGGACATCTGGTTACCGTGTATGAGCGGAAAGACCGGATTGGAGGGCTTCTGCGCTACGGAATCCCCAACATGAAGCTGGAAAAAGAGATTCTGGATCGCCGAATCCGTCTGATGGAGGCGGAGGGTGTTGTATTTAAGACAAATGTGGATGTAGGAAAGGATATCTCTCCGGAAGAGCTGAAGAAACAGTATGACCGGATTGTACTGGCCTGCGGAGCTTCCAATCCCCGGGATATTCAGGTGCCGGGCCGGGACAGCAAAAATATCCTCTTCGCGGTGGATTTCCTGTCTTCTGTGACAAAGAGCCTTCTGGATTCCGGCCTGAAGGATGGTCAGCACGCGCCGGCAAAAGGGAAACACGTGCTGGTGATTGGAGGCGGAGATACAGGTAACGACTGCGTGGGAACCGCGATTCGTCTGGGCGCAAAGTCGGTGACGCAGCTGGAAATGATGCCAAAGCCCAGCGCGACGAGGACTGCTTCCAATCCGTGGCCTCAGTGGCCCAGGGTGCTGAAGACCGACTATGGTCAGGAGGAAGCCATTGCGCTTTTTGGTCACGATCCCCGGATCTATCAGACAACGGTAAAGGAGTTCCGTAAAGATAAGAACGGGAATGTGAAGAAAGCGGTCATCATCAATCTGGAGCCGAAAAAAGATGAGAAATCCGGCCGTATGCTGATGGTGCCGGTGGAAGGCAGTGAGAAGGTGATCGACGCGGAGCTGGTGCTGATCGCGGCAGGATTTCTGGGAAGCCAGCCCTATGTGACGGAGGCATTCCAGGTAAATGTGAATCCGCGAACCAATGTGGCGACGCAGGAAGGCGGATATGAGACAAGCGTACCCGGCATCTTCACTGCCGGAGACATGCACAGAGGTCAGTCGCTGGTTGTCTGGGCCATTCAGGAAGGACGGCAGGCGGCGAGAGCCGTGGATCAGTCCCTGATGGGATATACCAACTTATAGCCAATACAGATTAAGCTGTCGCAGACCAAAAAACAGATGTCTGCGGCAGTTTTTCATTGTTTTGACACATTTTTGTGGTATTCTGTATATAGCCCATGTATGGGTTATCGATGATTCTACTGTACAAAGTTGACGTAGGCAGAGATTTATAACCGTAGGAGAAAAAATGATACGACCGTTAGAAGAAAACGACATTGAAATGGTGTGCAGTATTGTAAATGATAATTGGAAACATGTCTATGCAGGGTATGTCAATCCGTTACTGCTGGATGAGAATGGATGTGCGGAGAGAGCACGTCATTTAAAATCAGATTTTACTACTCACAGGCTATCAGAATATGTATGGGAAGAAGATCATCAGGTGGCAGCCATGTTATCCATTGGAGATACAGCAGATACAGACATACCGGGTGCGTTTGAAATCTGGCGGATCTATGTTGCGGCGCCATTTCAAAAGAAAGGAATCGGCAGATCATTACTTGATTTTGCTGAACAACAGGCAAAGGAACAAGGCCGTAAAAAGATTGTAATATGGGCATTCAAAGGCAATTATCGGGCGGTTTCCTTTTATCAGAAATATGGTTATTGTATTAACAAAGAAGAATATCTGGGAGTGCCTTATTTTGCAATGGGAATACGTTTCGTGAAAGAAATACGGGAGGTAGCTTTTGGAGTGGAATAGAAGAATGCAGATGTCATGTGTTGTTGTCATGACGCTGGTGCTGTGTATTGGCATTGCTTTTGGGATGAGATATGGGACTCGTAAGGATGTGGAGGTTTTTGCATCAGGGATGTCTCTTTTTCAAACAGCAGGTGAAGAATGGACGCAGATACAACTGGGAGACAGCGGGAATAGTGAATCAGACAGTACGATAATGATTAGTCAGGGCGGAAAATACCGAATCCGGGGGACTCTGGAGGAAGGGCAGATCTGCGTGGATGTGGCAGATGGCGAGGAAGTGGTGCTATGTCTGGCCGGGGTGCAGATCAGCAATTCTACAGGGGCAGCAGTTTACATAAAAAATGCAGAACAGACCACGATCTGTCTGGAGAACGGAATGGAAAATATTCTTCAGAGCGGAGAGAAAGCAGATACAGAGATTTTGGCAAATATTGCAAGTACTAAAAATACGGAAAATGCTGCAAATACAGAAAATACACAAAATGAAGAAGAGATGTCATCGGCAAAAGCTGCAGTCTATGCCCGGGATGATCTGTCTATCACAGGAAAAGGAATATTGAAAGTGTATGGCTATCTCGGGAACGGGATACACACGACAAATCATATGACCATTGACAGCGGAACGATCTGCGTGGAGGCAGCGAATGCTGGTATCAAAGGAAAAGACTCGGTGACGATCACTGGTGGTGATTTTTCTATTATCTCCGGCGGAGACGGTATAAAATCCAATGATACAACTGGCGAAGAATATGGCCGGATCAGCATCTCCGGTGGGAATTTTTTGATTGAGAGCGGTGAGGATGGGATACAGGCGGAGACTATCCTCGATATTTCCGGTGGAGAGTTTACAATCACTTCAGGTGGTGGGAGCGAAGCAGCACCAGATCTGTCGGAAAGAGCAGAAGAAGGATTTTTCGGACGCCCGGGAGGAAGAAATGAAGGATTTATGCCATGGGGCGGAAAGGAAGATACGGGGAT
>CAMWMT010000144.1 GCA_947175375.1 uncultured Clostridiaceae bacterium
CATGCTGTCAGCCAAGACCGAGGAGAGTGATAAGGTACTGGGACTTTCCATCGGAGCGTTAGACTATGTATCCAAGCCCTTCCAGACGGCGGAACTGATGGCGAGAGTCCGGTCCCAGCTCCGCAGATACATGACTCTGGGAGATGTCAGGAAACAGGAGCATGCAGACAGCGTGCTGAAGACAGGCGGACTATCCCTGGACCTGAATGGAAAGGAGCTGTATGTGGATGGAGAAAAGATCCGGCTGACAGCGACAGAGTACCGGATCACGGAATTCCTCATGCGGAATATGGGGCAGGTATTTTCGGCTGAGGAGATTTATTCCAAGGTATGGAATGAGGATGCCTATGCGGTGGAAAATACGGTCATGGTACATATCCGCCGGATCCGGGAGAAGATCGAGATCGATGCAAAGAATCCAAAATATTTAAAGGTGGTGTGGGGTATTGGATATAAGATGGAAAAAATTTAGGTATGGCACAGAAGAGAGGAATCCGTCCTGGAGCTTTTTCGGTTCCATACTGTGCCCAGGATTTTCCCTGATCGCGTTAGCGATGGGATATCAGAGAAACAGTGGGATATGGACCTGGGGCATCGTAGGATTGTGGTTTTTGGTATTTTCTGTGATTTCTCTAGTGCATCTGGGCGGATGCATGAAAAATGAGAAGGAAAACCTGATTCCGGTTCGGCTTCTTGATAAAACCTGTCCGGATCTGATGCTGTCGCTTTTTCTGTTCTTTTTGTTCTTCATGTTGTTTGTGCTCGACTGGGATGGAAATACCGGGTGGTGGAGCTACAGCCATATGGTAAGTGTTGGGTTTCGCTATTTCCGGCAGTCTTTCATGTTCTGACAGGAACTTTTCCTTCTGTTTTTCATGGTTGGAACGATCATACTGTTTGCAGTTGTACTGTATATGTCCACGATGCGTCAGATATCCAGGGAAAAGCTCCGAAAGACATTATTTTTCAGCCGTCTACAGAACAAATGGAGGCGGTACCGGCTGGCCAGCGTGGAAAGAGGAGAAGCAGCACGGATCTTTCGAAGGAAACAGCTTTGTCTTTTGTGCGGGCAGGGACTGGTCTTTCTGCTGCTTGGTATCTATCTGGCATGTGTTTATTATGACATAGAGGAAATTGCACTGTTTCTTCTCTTGGTGGGAGTCATATTTTTCCTTCTAAACCTTTTCAGCTTACTGAAGACAACCAGGGAGATCGGGATATTGATGGACGAGATCTCTCATATTGCAGAAGACCGCCAGGTATGGGATGAACCGATGTTAAAGCGTTATTCAGTCTTTCGAAGATCGGAAGAGGCGCTTCTGACTATCCGGGAAAATAAGAAAGAGAGCATGGAGAAGCAACTTCAGAGCGAGCGGATGAAGGTGGATCTCATTACAAACGTTTCCCATGACCTGAAGACGCCCCTTACTTCCATGATTGGCTGCATTGACCTTTTAAAGCAGGTGGAAGACCTGCCAAAAGAAGCGCAGGATTATGTGAAGCTTCTCTCCGGCAAAGCGGAACGGCTCAGGGAGATGATACAGGACGTGTTTGATATGGCAAAAGCCACCAGCGGTCAGGACCTGGATCTGGAGCGGCTGGACATGGTACGGCTGATCCGTCAGACGACAGCCGATATGCAGGATCGCATGGATCAGTCAGGACTGCATTACCGGGTGAAGATAAAGGACAAGGAACTGCCTTTTCTGGGGGACAGTAAGAAGATGTACCGGGTCTATCAGAATCTGATCGAAAATACGTTGAAATATTCCATGGCGGGGAGTCGGGTCTACGTGGAAGTATCTGAGACAGACGGAAAGATTCGGACTTCTGTTAAGAATACCTCTGACTGCGAGATGGATTTCAGTGCGGAAGAGATCATGGAGCGCTTCACAAGAGGGGATAAGAGCAGGAGCACCGAAGGTAACGGGCTGGGGCTTGCCATCGCCCGGAGCTTTACAGAGGCCTGCGGCGGCAGTTTCCAGGTGACGCTGGACGGGGACCTGTTCCGGGTAGATACGGTATTTTCAATATTGAAAGAATGACAGAGGCAGGCATACAAGATTTCTCTTTACACAGGAAAAAAACGTGGATATAATGTTGTTGGACCGGATGGGTCCAATTCTACAGAGAAAGAAGAAATCAAGATGGCTTTTTTTACCGTGTTTTTTCAGATGCTTGCCCTTCTCATTATCATTGGCGCTGGTTATTTTATCGCTAAAAAGGGCATGATGGATGAGCATACCAACATGCAGATGTCCGGCATGATCGTAAATGTATTCAGCCCGATGCTGCTTTTTTCCAGCGCGGCCAATTCGGTCGGTCTGATCTCCATGGACCGGATGAAGACCGTGGGCCTGATCGCTGTGGGCATGTTTGCCTTTTTCATTATCGTCGGAATGATCTTAACCCCGTTTTTGGATAAGGATCAGGAACAGCGGAAATTTTTTCAGATGATGTTTGTCTTTTCCAATCTGGGATTTATCGGGATACCGGTAGTTGTCAGCATCCTCGGTGAGGAATATGTAGTCTATGTGACTGAATTCATGCTGGTCTACAATGTTTTGTTCTATACATATGGCTATGCGGTGATGGATGGAGAATTTTCTATCTCTTCGCTGAAAAAAATGGTCAATCCTGGAACCGTGGCCAGTGTGAGCGCTATACTGGTCATTGTTTTCGAAATCCAGATTCCGGACTTTATAAAGACAGCAGTTACTTACCTTGGAAATGTGACTTCTCCCATGGCGCTGGTGGCAGTAGGATTCTCTCTGGCGCATGCGGACCTGAAGAAAGTCTTCCGGCAGCCCCGGCTATATGCGTTTGCTGTGGTCAAACTATTGGTACTCCCTATGCTCATGCTGCCGGTCCTTAAGACCGTGGCAGGTGACGCATCGCTGGTTCCGGTCTGTCTGATTATGTTCGGCATGCCGGTGGGCAATACGCCGTTATTATTGGGCGTGCAGAAAGGAATGGATGGCACGACATGCAGCGCCGCGATCATCCTGACGACAATACTTTGTGTAATTACCGTTCCGATACTGCTTGTTGTTGGGGTCTGATATGCGGCTGCAGAATCCGGATACATCGGGAGCAGAAGGATGAAAACTGACAAAATTTTCGGAAATTTATATAAACAGGAAAAAACTGCTGGACGAACTGCGGATTTTGTGAGAAAATAAAGACATGTATAAGGCCTTACCCCTACGGGCCGAATATGATAACTTGAAAGGAGTTTCAAACAAATGATTTATTCACGTGAAGTAGAAGAAATGTGTCCGGTAACTCAGGGCGTTCATCACGGCGCTGCTGCGATTCCGGAAGAAGCAAAATGGGTGCAGGCAAAGGAAGTCAAGGACATTTCCGGTTTTACCCATGGCATTGGCTGGTGTGCTCCGCAGCAGGGTGCCTGCAAGCTGTCCCTGAATGTGAAGGAAGGTATCATTCAGGAAGCACTCATCGAGACCCTTGGATGTTCCGGCATGACTCATTCCGCAGCTATGGCTTCTGAGATTCTTCCTGGTTTAACGGTTCTGGAAGCTCTGAACACAGACCTTGTATGCGATGCCATCAATACCGCTATGAGAGAGCTGTTCCTGCAGATCGTCTATGGACGTTCTCAGTCTGCATTCTCCGAGGACGGTCTTGCAGTAGGCGCAGGTCTTGAGGATCTCGGTAAGGGACTTCGTTCTCAGATCGGTACCATGTATGGTACACTGGCAAAAGGACCCCGTTATCTGGAGATGGCAGAAGGCTATGTCACCGGTATCGCTCTGGATGAGGACAATCAGATTATCGGATATCAGTATGTATCCCTTGGAAAGATGACTGACTTTATCAAAAAAGGCGATGACCCGAATACTGCATGGGAAAAGGCAAAAGGACAGTATGGCCGCGTTGCAGATGCAGTTAAGATCATTGACCCGCGTCAAGAGTAATTTCCGAGGAGGTAGACAAAAATGGCATTATTTGAATCATATGAGAGACGTATCGATAAAATCAACGCTGTGTTAAGCAGCTATGGAATTGCTTCTCTTGAGGAAGCAGAGAAGATCACAAAGGACGCAGGTCTGGATGTATATGCTCAGGTAAAGGGCATCCAGCCGATCTGCTTTGAGAATGCATGCTGGGCTTACACCGTAGGCGCTGCCATCGCGATCAAGAAGGGCTGCAGAAAAGCGGCAGACGCAGCAGCAGCGATCGGCGAGGGACTTCAGGCATTCTGTATCCCGGGTTCTGTTGCAGATACCCGTAAGGTAGGACTTGGACATGGTAACCTTGGCAAGATGCTTCTGGAAGAGGACACTGACTGCTTCGCATTCCTGGCAGGCCATGAGTCCTTCGCAGCTGCAGAAGGCGCAATCGGTATCGCAGAGAAGGCGAACAAAGTCCGCCAGAAACCGCTCCGCGTTATCCTGAACGGTCTTGGAAAAGACGCTGCACAGATTATCTCCCGTATCAACGGCTTTACCTATGTAGAGACTGAGTATGATCCGTACACCAACGAAGTGAAGGAAGTATACCGCAAGGCATATTCCGAGGGACTTCGTGCGAAAGTAAACTGCTACGGCGCAAACAGCGTTCCGGAAGGCGTTGCAATCATGTGGAAAGAGAACGTGGACGTATCCATCACCGGTAACTCCACCAATCCGACCCGTTTCCAGCATCCGGTAGCAGGTACCTACAAGAAGGAAAGAACAGAAGCAGGCAAGAAGTACTTCTCCGTTGCATCCGGCGGCGGCACCGGCCGTACTCTTCATCCGGATAACATGGCAGCAGGACCGGCTTCCTATGGTATGACCGATACTCTTGGTCGTATGCACTCTGATGCACAGTTCGCAGGTTCCTCCTCTGTTCCGGCTCATGTTGAGATGATGGGTCTGATCGGCGCAGGTAACAACCCGATGGTTGGTATGACTGTGGCAGTAGCAGTCAGTATTCAAGAAGCAGCAGACGCTGGTAAATTCTAAGAAAAGCCTTTAAATTGGGGGTTAATCAGGTCGTGAGACGGTCTGATTAGCCCTCTTTTTTGTCTCAGCATGAATGTATCGTCGAAAGGAACACGAAATACAGGGGAATAAAACTAATGATTTATATTACAGGTGACTGCCATGGGAATTATCAGCGTTTTACAAAGTATCAGCGTACAAAGCTTCCCTTCTTGCTGGGGGAAGATGATTATGTTATTGTATGTGGCGATCTTGGCTTGTTATGGGCGAAGGATAAGGAATTTGAATATAATCGGAAGTGGCTCTCCAGTCTGCCATTCACGCTCCTCTGGGTGCAGGGGAATCATGAAAATTATAATATGATCGCAGAATATCCGGTTGAAATGTGGCACGGCGGTAAGGCTCGCCACATAGCAAAAGATAAGATTATCTTGCTTGAACGTGGTCAGATCTTTGATATTGAAGGCAAAACTTTCTTTACGTTTGGCGGAGCATCAAGCCATGATGTTCAGGGGGGTATATTGGACAGGACTTCGCCGGATTTCAGGAAAAATAAGAGACGGGCGATTCTGAGCGGATTACCATTTAGGATTAGAAATGAATCATGGTGGGAACAGGAGCTGCCTGCAGACACTGAAATGCAGGAAGGCAGGCACAATCTTTCCAGAGCAGGCTATTCCGTTGATTATGTGATATCCCATTGTCTATCAAGCGATATGCAGGATAAGCTGGAGAGTTATTATGGCGGTGGACCTGGATTATATGAACGGGATATTCTGACAGACTATTTTGAAGATCTGGAAGGAAAGCTGCAGTACCAAGTATGGTTTTGTGGGCATTATCATGTAAATCTAAGGCTGGATGAAAAACACATGATACTGTATAAGGACATTGTGAGTCTTGATGATTTTCAGTAAATCAGAGGGTATCGGAAGCAAGTTTTTTGATATTTTTCCTTGAATTCTTCTGATAAACATGATATACTAGGGCTCGTATCTAAAATAACGTACAAATGTCTTTGACGTGCGTACATACAGGAGGAAAAACAGTTATGAAAAGACGTGTATTAGCAGCCGTTCTTGCAGTTGCCATGGTTGGAGCCATGCTGACAGGATGCGGCGGAAGCGGAAACAGCAGCACAGGCGGCGACAGCAGCAGTGACAGCAGTGCAAGTACGGAAGCACCTGCAGCGGACGGCGCAAAGGTCGTGAAGATCGGTGTCTATGAGCCGGCATCCGGAGATAATGGTGCAGGCGGCAAGCAGGAAGTGCTTGGTATGCAGTATGCAAATCAGGAGACTCCTACCGTTGAGATTGGCGGGGAAGAATACTCCGTACAGCTTGAGATCGTGGATAATGAGTCTTCCAACGATAAAGGACCATCTGCAGCTTCTTCTCTGGTAGGTGCTGGTGTGTCTGTTGTACTTGGTTCCTATGGTTCCGGCGTGTCTATTGCAGGTTCTGACGTATTTAAAGAAGCAGGTGTTCCGGTTATCGGCGTTACCTGTACGAATCCGCAGGTTACAGAAGGAAATACCCATTACTTCCGTATCTGCTTCCTGGATCCGTTCCAGGGTACGATCCTGGCAAACTTTGCGAATGAGAACTTCTCCGCAAAGAAAGCTTACATCCTGACCAAACAGGGCGATGATTATTCCACAGGTCTTGGCTACTACTTCAAAGAGGCATTTACAGCGCTTGGCGGAGAGGTCAAAGAGGATGTGTTCCAGGAAGGAAACAGTGACTTTACATCTTACATTACCTCTGCTAAGAATGAAGGTGCAGAAGTATTCTTCGCTCCGGTATCCACAGAGGCGGCAGCTCTGATCATCGAGCAGG
>CAMWMT010000145.1 GCA_947175375.1 uncultured Clostridiaceae bacterium
GACCGGTATTTTATCGATACGATCGCCACCCGTATCCTGGATCTCGCCGGACAGACCCTGACGAATTATATCGGAAACTATGATTATTACGCAGAGAAAAAAGAGACCATGACCAGCTTTACGGATTCCCGGTCTACCGCCCCGGATACGACTCCTGCCCTGTCAGAATCGGAAGCCCGGCTCGACTGGAAGCAGCAGAAGGAACAGCAGGCACAGCTTCGTAAAAAACAGAACGAATTGAAACGTGTGGAAGCACGTATCGAAGAGTTGGAAGACCGGGATAAGGAGATCGATGAACTGCTGACCCGGGAAGAGATCTTTACAAACGTAGCTGAAGTTACAAAGCTGTCCAAAGAAAAAGAGACCCTCCAGTCAGAGCTGGAGAGCCTTTATGAAAGTTGGGAATCACTTTCCGAATCCTAAGGACAATCGCCCGCTATGGGTTGAAATACTGATCAATACCTGCTACAATGCCGTCCGCAATCCGACCCTGGTATTCTGATGTCTTCAACCTGCCTCGTTCCTTTGCATTCGTCAGAAAACCAGTCTCGATCAGGCAGGAGGGCATCGCAGATTCCCGGATCACATAGAGTTCCTCCCATTCAAAGATCGATCTGGCATTTGCTCCTGTATCCTGTATGGCTTGCTCTTGAATCCGTTCTGCCAGACGCCGACTGTCATCTCCCGCGTTCTGAGCGCTGTAGTAGAGCTCTATACCGTTTACGTTGGAGAGCTCACTGGAATTCTGGTGGATGCTCACATAGATGTCCGCATGCGCCTTCTTCGCCAGCTTTACACGCTCTTTCAGGGAAAGGCCGCAATCGGAATCTCTGGTAAGTATCACCTGATACCCCATTTCCTCCAGTCTCTCTTTCACTCCGATGGCGATGGACAGATTCAGGTCTTTCTCCAGAATTCCTCCTTTGACACAGCCATCATCCACGCCGCCATGTCCCGGATCAAGCGCGATCCGGATCTCTTCCGGTTCTTTGACCACGCCTTCTGTCGGACCTGCATAATATGAATCATATCCGCCGGTAAATGCAAAGCCTGCCATCACGTATTCTGCCTGAAGGGGTATCTGCCTTACGTTCGGCACGGACACAGCATCCGCCTGTTCCATGATGATCTCCGATACTTCGGGCATCAAAGACCGGCTGTAACAGCTCACTACAGCATAACAGCAGGCTGCAGTAACCATGAGCAGGAAAAGCAAAACCAGTCCACTCATCAGCCGTCCGGATACATACCGTCTCCACCTTCTCCTTCTGCAGTACCTTCTGATATAAACCGTGCCTGATCCCGTCAATAAAACTCCCTGTCTTATCATATGTACTCTCCCCTTTTTCATCCATACCGGACTGACCTGTTCTGTCAGTTTCAGTCCGGGTCATGATAAAAGCATATCGGAGAGTCCCATCAGAATTCCATATTACTTGCATCCAAATTGCATCTTTTATATCTTTTTTAGCTGATTCCTTTTTTCAGTTTTTCCTTGCATGACCGCCATATGGGATAATGCTGATCCAAAATCCCGTAAAACCGTTCATTGTGTCCGGCTTCCAGAAGATGCGCCAGTTCGTGAACCACCACATACTCGATACATTCCTCCGGAAAAGCGCCCAGCCAGACACTGATAGAGATATTTTTCGTCCGGATGCTGCAGCTCCCCCACTGGGAGCGGGTATCCCGAATCGTCACCTTGTTACATTTTACGCCTAGTGTTGCTTCCCATTTTTGAAACAAAGCCGGCAGAACCTCCTGCAGATGCTTTCGGTAATAAGCGATATGCTGTAGTTTTTCCTCATTCTGCATCCGCGGCGGTTCTGGCGGCTCGCTGATCTTCTTCTGATAATTCTCTATCCAGCGGAGGATCCGGGGCTGTTCCAGAAGTTTTCCCACCATCTCATAGGTCATGGAATATGGAACGGAGATATGGATCACATCCGGTTCCTCCGGCTTGATCCGAAGATTTGCGTTCTTGACTCTCTTCTTCGTAATCCGAATGGTATATCCATGCCAGGTATATTCTTTCATTGTCTGTTATGTTCCTCTTCGTTCATCTTCGTTCCATCATCAGAGAACTTCAAGTGATCTTGATAAATAACTCATTGATCCCTTCATAAAACCCGATCGTCACGACTGTACTTCCACACTCGATTCCAGGAAAACGGTATTTCAGATAGTTGGGCGTCGTCTCCAGCAGCGGATTGACAGACTCATAATCCTCCCGTCCAGTAAGTCCCAGATAGTTCCCCCATTCATCCATCATTTTCTCCGGCTGCATCTGCGCCCAGGTGTTCTCTGTACGGACATAAAACTCATAGATCCTTCCTGACACCGCATCAATATATGCATCGATCAGCCGGTTCGCCTTGTCTGCGTTCTGATGGCTCGTAGAGAGACTGACCTTCCATACAGACATGTTATTCTGAGGCTCCAGAACATCGATGGCAGAATACAGCACTGCATGGTAGGAAGATGCATCCACTTCTTTTACACTGTCCGGCAGGATCCCCCGCTCCTTCAGAATCCCGATCTCCCGGTTACACACCTCATACACAGCTTCACCAGTAATCTCTTTTCCTGAAGGTCCCTGCCGATTGACTACAAAAGAATAGCTGCCGATCAGATTTTCATAATCCATATCGGAAGCGGAGACTCTGGTCATGGCGCTCAGCTCGCTCTCCGGTAGCACCTGATGGTTCAGACATTCCGAAAGAAGATACAGCTTTTCGTTACTGTTCAGTGAATATCGGTAGCCTTCACTGGAGCCATCCGTTTCTTCCACCACAATCTGATTCAGCGTGCCATGATCCTTGTAGTGCGCTAGCTGTTCCGGGCCGAGAATGGAAATCAACAAGGCCAGCACCGTCAATCCCAGAATCATCAGATTTCTTCTATTCAGATCTCTTCTACTCATCGGTCCCATCTCTTACTCCTTCCTGGTCAGGCAACAGAAAAGAAAAGCAGCTTCCCACATCAGGCGTGCTTTCAATCATCATTTCGCATCCATGGAGTTTCAGAATCTCTGAACAGAGCGCAAGCCCGAGCCCTGCACCATTATGGCTTCTGGAGCGTGATTTATCCACCATATAAAAGGCCTCTGTAATCTTCTGAAGTTCTGCTTTTGGAATCCCTATCCCATGATCTCTCACGGCAAACAGATATCCGTCTTCTCTCTTTTCTCCCGTAATCTCGATCAGGCTTCCCGGATCAGAGGCTTTACAGGCATTATCCGTCAGGTTTAAGAGGACGGTCTTAATCAGATCCACTTCCACACAGATCCTGCATGGCTCACAGTCAAACCGAAACTGATATTCCTTTCTTTCTGCATACATATCCTGCAGATATTTGAACAGTGCTTCTGCAGGAATCTCCTGCGGTTCCAGCCTGTACCTCTTGGTCACGATGATATCCAGAAGCCGAAGCGACATAGACTCCAGCCTCTTTCCTTCTGTATAAATATAATTTGCCGACAGAAAATGTTTCTCATCATCCAGCTTCCTGGAACGCAGAAGGTCTGCATATCCGATCACTGCCGTCAGCGGTGTCTTTAATTCATGAGAAAACGCCGCGATAAAGTCTTCGCGAGCACGGACTTCATCCTCCAGCTTGTGAATATTCTCTTCTATCACTTGGGACATCTGATTAAAATCTCTGGTCAACTGCCCCATCTCGTCGTTACTGACCTGCTCTGCGCGGCAACTGTAATCCCCATCTGTCATCCTCCTGGTCGCCTGAGTCAAAAGCCGAATCGGCCTCGTCAGCCAGTGCGAGATAAAATACAGGAGGATGGAACTTAAAACCAGCAACAGCACGGTCAGACTCCGGTATACACGAAAGCCTCTGGCGCGCTCTGCATATACTTCGGTCACATCCCTCATGGTCTCCAGATACAACATACGATTCAGGGCATCCACCATGACTCCGGTCTGAATATAATAGTGTTCATCCGGATGAATAATCTGATATGCTCTGGTCTGTTCCCCGATCTCTGAAAGCAGCGCAGCATCTCCTGCAAAGCCTTCACTGGCATAAAGCGCCTCCCGATTCTCATCCGACAGCCGCAGAAGCCGCTTCGTTCCCTGTCCGCGGTTCTCCAGATTGGCGCCGATCTCTTCTACAACGGCATCCTGCAACATATTATATTTCGTTGGAACATTGAGCGCTGCTGTCTCAAAGGCAAATTTCAGGATACTGCTGTCATCGGCTGCCTGTCCGATCTCCCGTTCCAGAGAAGCCCGGAACACATCATTGACAAAAAAATACCCTCCGATCCCGAAGGACACTGCCATCGCGATGATCGAGCACAACAGTATTTTCCAGGAAAATCTCATAACATCTCCCTTATATCTCCAGTCGATAACCTACTTTATACACTGCGACCAGGTTTTTCTCCCAGCCCATCTTTCGCCTCAGCCTCTGTACGTGAAGCTCCAGTGTACGGCTGTCTGCGATGTATTCGTCCTTCCAGACCTTTTCATAGAGGTTCTCTTTAAAGAGCGCCACATTTTTATTCTGCATGAACAGTACCAGAAGCCCATATTCCTTGTTGGTAAGGGTGACAGGCTTTCCCGCCTTTGTTACCGTCAGCGCTTCCAGATCCACGGTCACATCTCCGGCACTCAGGATCTGATCGGTCTTGTGATACCGCCTTAGCACCACTTCCACTCTCGCCACCAGTTCCAGTACATCAAAGGGTTTGACCAGATAATCCTCTGCCCCCAGCTTCAGTCCCTTGACCTTATCATGTACATCCTGTTTCGCCGTGATAAAGATCACCGGAACCTTCAGCGGCCTGATATACTCCATAATGTCGAACCCATTGGCTCCTGGCAGCATGATATCCAGAAGAATCAGATCAAAATCTTCTTTCTCGATCAGATCGATCGCCGCCAGTCCATCCTGCACACTGCGGCAATGATATCCTGCCGCCGACAGGTTGATATCGATCAGGTCACAAATTGGTTTTTCATCATCCACAATCAGTATCTTTATCATTCCTCTGCCTGCCATCCCCAGTATTCCCTTATCTTTCTGATTACTTCTTCCATTGTATCTTCCTCTTTACACTGATAATATTTCTCAAACTCCGTATCGACCTCAAATCCGCCGGTTCTCTGATAATAGATCGCACAACGGTTCACGATCAGAGCTTCTCCATCCTCCGTCTCAATGCTGTATCTCGCCAGCACCACCAGGTCCTTCATTCCATCTCCATCCAGATCCCTGCCCTGTACCCCGCGCAGAGAATAGAGGTTATCATAATCCCCCATGGGCTGAAAGCTCCACACGATATTTCCCTGCTCATTAACCAGATAGATCATGAACAGGTTATATGCCGAGATCCGGACGGTTCCCGGAACCACTTCCAGACGTCCCAGCTTTTCAAAATCCCTTGTATAATGCTGATCCTCCGCGATCTGAAATCCCTGTTCGAGTAACTCTTCCCGTGTCGTTGCCGTATAGAGAAATTCCGCAGACCTTCCGTCCCGTACAAAGGAAATGATATAATTGGCGCTTTTATTCATGCTGAAACGGTTAATCTTATCTGAGATCCTCCAGTCGCGGTAAAAATCTCTGTCCCCCTGAAACAGCACATCACCGACTTTATAGGAGATGCCCGCATAATCACCCGTCTCATTGACGCATCCCGTGATCAGGATGATATCCGTCTTCCGGTCATGATTCACATCTGCAAATGCCACGGATAAAAGGGTCTCCACTGGCTGCTCCATCTGCCCCGGGATGCAGTTATTCGTTTCCAGCTGATCATATCTGCTGAGAATATTCCCCTGCCGGTCCGCAAAGAAAAGCGCCAACCTGTGAAAAGTCTTCTCCATGGCAGGCACCATGGTCAGTTCCTCTTCCCCAAAGGACTCCAGAGTCACCGGGAAGATCTGATCCTCCAGAATCACAAAGCCAGAAGCGTCCAGCTCCTGCACTCGCATGACTGCCTGAAAACGTTTCTGATATTCCTGATAAAGGCGAAGTGTATCTCGATCCCTGTCTCCGCCTGCTGCCCTGAGCGGCATGGTCCACACTACAGAGAACAAAAGAGACAGTAAAAACAGATGCTTTCTAGCCATGTTCCCCCAGTCGTTCTTCATTGCTGTCACCGCTCCTTTCTTCTTTTTCCAGAAGCCTGTAGGTCAGCAGCAGATACAGAAGCTGATCCGGGTCCTCCAGTTCCAGATGGATCAGATCCCTGATATGCGACATCCGGTATAAAAAAGTGCTTCTGTGGATGAACAGCTCTTTTGCTGCCTTAACTGCATTCATCTGACAGGTAATGTAGGTATGAAGCGTGTCATAATATTCGGTCCGGTGCTCCCGGTCATAATCCTTCAGCATCAGGACCGCCGGACTGCAGACAACAGCAGGACTCAGGCGTTCCGTGCATTTGCCCAGAAGATAATCCAGCGCGATATCCTCAAACCGGTTCACCCACCGAAGCGGATACCGCTTCATCCCTTCTTCCAGAGCGACACGGGACTGCAGATAATACTGCTTCAAAGACTGAAGACCTGAAAACTCATAACTAATCCCCGCCTTCAGATAACTGTCCTGCAGAAAACCTTCTACTCTCTTTACCGCTTCTGACAGCGTCATGCCATTATAGTGCAGATTCACATAGACAACGATATTTTCCTCCAGCAGAAAAGCACAGCTTCCCTTAATAAGCCCTTCGATCCGGTTGCAGATAAAACGGATCACCGTCAGATTCTGAAGGTCTACGGTCGATACATGGATATTCATGCAGAAATAGGTATGGCTTTC
>CAMWMT010000146.1 GCA_947175375.1 uncultured Clostridiaceae bacterium
GCTTATCATACATCCGGGGCTGGATCTCCTGGGAACGCCCTTTTTATTTTTATGATTTGGAGAATCTGGGCCCAAGCGGAAGCTCCATCTCCACATTAAAACTCTCTTTCTCCTGATACCAGGAAAAAACACCTCTGTGTTCTTCCATGATCTTTCTGCAGGTCCGAAGCCCGATCTGCGTACTCTCTTTCGTATCTTTTCCGGGCTTTATGCGGTTACGGATGTGAATATGAAGCATATCCTTTTTTTCCGATGCCAGGATCTCCAGAGGCGCGCTGATATCTCCGTACTTTTTCAGATTGGAGATGAGGTTATCGATCACACGCTGCAGATATTCACTGTCCACCTGTATGCTCCCCGACAGTTCCCCGATCCGGCATTCCAGAGTCCCTCCCTGCTCCTGCCAGTCAAAAAACTGGCTGTTGCACAGATCCTCCAGAAGGTTTTCACAGGGAAGCTCCCGAAACTGATATTGATAATCCCGTTTTCCATATACAAGAAAATATTCAAACAGGCGGTCTGACATCTTCTTTAGCTGAAAGGCTTTCTCCCGGCAGTGCTTCAGGTACTTCTGCATCTGCATCTCGTCCTCATACCGCTTCATGGTAAGAAGCTCCAGATACCCGATCAGAGAGGTGAGCGGTGTGCGCAGGTCATGGGACATGGCAGTTACCAGTTCCATATTTGCTTTTTCCGCCTCGTCCTTCATAAGCTGCTGATCCAGAATTCCCGTTTTCAGGTTCTCGATGCCTTCCGCCAGGGCGGTGATCTCATCATTTCCACGTATGGTCATGGGATATTCCAGATTCCCGCTGCCCAGGATTTTCAGTTCATAGTCCAGCCGGTTGATATAACGGATCTTCCGATGGATCATCAAAAACAGAAGAAAAACGAAGATCATACCTCCTGCCGTATATCCCGCGATATCGATCATATAAAACATCTGGTTATTGATATAACATTCAAGCTCTGCCTTGATCACTATGCCATCTGACAATGTCACATCATAATATGGAAATCCACTGCCATTTAACGGAATCTCTGCCTCTTCGTCCTCCGCGGGAATCATATTGCTGCTGAACAGTGCATCCACATCCCGGTAAAACACCACAAATATATTCTTTTCCTTCTGGGCCCAGGAAGCCAGCAGTTCAATATTTTCTTCTGTCACCTGGTTTTCCTGAATAAATTCCTGAAGCCTGTCCAGGCAATCCTCCGTCTGGCGGTTATAATAATCGTCATCCTCTATCTTCTTCAGCGTATGCCGAAGGCCGATGTCTTCCAGGACCTGTGCTGCCAGAACCCCTGCGATCAAAGAGATGAGGGTCATCATGATCAGCTCCAGGGTAAGCCTGCGCCTTTTCTTTTTCTTAATTAACACAATAACCTCTTCCCCAGATATTCTGTATATAGGACTCTCCGTTCTTCTCCAGTTTCCGCCGGATGTTCCGGATATGTACCATCACGGTGTTGCCCGAATTCGGGAAAAATATCTCTTTCCAGATCGTCTCATAGATCTCTTTTACGGAAAAGACCTTCCTTGGATTCGAGGCCAGCAGCAGGAGGATTTGGTATTCCATCTCTGTCAGTGTCACATCCTGCCCATGAATCTGCACAGACTGAAGCTCCTGATCTATAGTAAGATCACGATAGCAGATCAGCTTCTTTGTCTTTTCCTCTGATCTCTGGTAGACACGGTAACGCCGAATCAGCGCCTTTACCCGGGATAAGAGTTCCATATAGGAAAACGGCTTCACCAGATAATCATCGCCGCCTGCCGAAAATCCCAGTACTTTGTCATGTTCTCCGGATTTTGCCGTCAGAAACAGGATCGGGACATTCGTCTTCTCCCTGATCTTCGTACATGCCTGTATCCCGGACTCCCCGGGCATCATGATATCCAGGATCACAAGGTCCGCCCCTTCCGCCTGCTCAACTGCTTCCCGGGCATTGACTGCTTCCAGGATCTCATATCCCTCGCTTCCAAGCATCATCCGAAGCACTTCCCGAATCTCCGCCTCATCATCCGCCACTAATATCCTCTGCCTCTCCTGCATCTTTTCATCCATCCTGTTTTTTGTCTTTCTATACCCAGTGTAACATACCTGGTCCGTTCTTGCGAGTAGTCTGCCCTACAATTAAGATTTCTTCAGAATCAAACAGGACTACAGTACTGTAGCCCCATCCCCTGTCTCTACCACATAAAATTCCGCATGAAGCCCTGTCCGCTTCTCATAGTTCTGTCCGACCTTGCTGATAAATTCATTTACTGCGCTGTCTTTCACGATGCTGACCATGCAGCCTCCGAAACCGGCTCCCATCATACGTGCCCCTAATACTCCTTCGATCTCCCAGGCTTCCTCCACCAGAATGTCCAGTTCCTCACAGGACACTTCATAATCCTCTTTCAGAGACAGATGCGAAGCGTTCATAAGCTGACCGAATTCTTCGATATCACCCTTTTTCAACGCATCCACTGCCTGAATCGTCCGCTGGTTCTCTGTCACCGCATGACGGGCTCTCCGAAGCCGGACCGGGCTTCCGATCATCTCCTGCACCTGCTCAAACACCTCTGCCGTCAGCTCTCCAAAATCGCGGATTGCAATTACCCTCTGAAGTTCTTCGAGCGCCTGCCTGCACTGGGAACGTCTCTCCTGATATCGTTCGTCCACCGCGACCCGCGCTTTCTGACTGTTCGTGATGATAATCTTTTCATGAGGAAGGCGAAGCGGCGCATAGATATAGGAGAGATTGCTCGTATCCAGAAATATGGCGTGATCCTTTTTGCCCATGGCGATTGTGAACGGATCCATGATCCCGCTTCCGGCTCCCATATATTCATTTTCTGCAAGCTGGCTGAACAGAGCGATATCCACCAGATTGATATCTTTAAGCCCCTCCAGTTCTTTCAGTATCAGCCCGGTTACCACTTCGATCGACGCAGACGAACCGATTCCAAGTCCTTTTGGAATATCCCCACAATAAAGGATGTCCAGACCATACGGTATCTCGCATCCCTTGCTTATAAACGTCTGGATGACTCCCTTCGGGTAATTCCCCCAGCCATCTTTCTGACGATAAGCAAGATCTTCAAGAGAAGCCTTCACCATTCCGTTCTCAGGATAGTTCAGAGAATAAAGCCGAAGTTCCGTATCCGCTCTCCTTCTTGCCGCCGCATAAGTGCCAACCGTGATCGCACAGGGAAACACATGACCACCATTATAGTCTGTATGTTCTCCGATCAAGTTAATCCGTCCCGGAGCAAAATAAACGCTGACCTCGTCTCCCTCTCCATAGATTTCCAGAAATTTGTCCACCAGCTGTTGCTTCATAACTCTCTCCCTCATAAATCTCCGAAAGTGATATCTTACCGGTCCGCTGAGATCCGATAAACATATGGTTTTTAATTATCATAGCATATTTTGTCGTTTTTGTTAATACATATATAAAGTGTTTAAAAATTGCTGAAAAGTATGATAAACGGCACAATTGACTTTTCCCTTCTTCCTGAGTAAAATGGAAGTTAATCTTTTATAAGGAGTATTTACCATGTCAGAATTTTTAAAAGTTGTTTTTCTGGGTATTGTAGAGGGGATTACGGAATGGCTCCCCATCTCCAGCACTGGACACATGATCCTCGTGGAGGAATTCATACAGCTCAATGTGTCCGCTGATTTTATGGAGATGTTCCGGGTCGTCATTCAGCTTGGCGCCATCCTTGCGGTGGTTCTTCTGTATTTTCCAAAGCTGTGGCCTTTTTGCTCACCCAAAAACGGATGGATCCGCCGGGACACCTGGGCTCTGTGGTTCAAGGTCCTTGTTGCGGTATTCCCCGCTGCTGTAATCGGCATTCCTTTTGATGACACGCTGGATGAACTGTTCTATAATTATCAGACGGTTGCTATCACACTGATCCTCTATGGAATCCTGTTTATCGTCGTGGAGAATTATAACCGGAAGAAACGCCCAAAAGTCACTTCTCTTAAGAAGATGACCTATCCTCTTGCCATCGGTATTGGCATCTTTCAGGTCCTGTCCCTGATCCCCGGAACTTCCCGTTCCGGAGCAACGATCCTTGGCGCGATCTTCCTGGGAGCTTCACGAAGCGTTGCTGCCGAATTCAGCTTTTTCCTTGGCATCCCGGTCATGTTCGGAGCCAGCCTTTTAAAGCTTGTTAAATTCGGCTTTGCTTTCTCAGGTACGGAGATTATTCTTCTCCTGACCGGTATGGTGGTGGCATTCCTAGTATCCATTCTTGCCATCCGCTTCCTGATGACCTACATCAAACGGAATGATTTCAAATCCTTTGGATATTATCGCATTATCCTGGGTGTTCTTGTTCTGTTATACTTTATACTTATGAAATAAACTGCAAAACCGTGACGAAGCGGTCCATGGACTACTGCAGACTGTAGCTGTTCACTATTCAAAAGAAAGGAATGACATTTTATGTACAGAGATATTGCAAAACTCATCCTCTACCGGGATCTTGGAGAAGACAGCATCCTGTTGAAGCTCTCGGGTATCTTCGAAGATTTTGACCGGGACCGGGGAACAAAGGCGGAACTGACGACACGGATCTATGAACAGATGAAAGCGCTTCTGGATCTTGCCACTCAGTATGGATTTGACAAAAATCTGTGGCACAATTACCTGACCTTCATCCTTCTGACCAACGAGAATTCTTTCAGCATGACCAGTGAGAAGGTCGGAGCCAACGACGGGACGGTCAATCATTTTGCCAAAGGGGATTTTGCCATCTTTAAGAAACTGTTTGATTTTGATTTCAGCCCGATCGAGGAGGCGCTGGGAATTGACTGCTTCTCCACGATCTGCGATTATCATTCCATTCAGAAAAAGGAACGGATGTATAATAAAAATGTCAGTGAAAAGGTCCAGATGGTCAGTGAGCAGCTGGAGCAGGCAAAGGATGAGGAAGAGATCTTTCGCATCGTGACAGATTTCTATGCTGCTTACGGAGTCGGTATGTTCGGCCTGAACCGCGCTTTTCGTATCCGTCATCTGGAAGATGGGGTAGAGTTCCTTCCTATCAACAATACCGAGCGGGTGGTGTTAAATGACCTGATTGGGTATGAGATCCAAAAGAAAAAGCTGATCGACAACACGGAAGCATTCATCCATGGGCTTCCCTGTAACAATGTGCTGCTCTGTGGAGACGCAGGCACCGGAAAGTCCACCAGCATCAAGGCGCTGCTGAATGAATATTATGACCAGGGTCTGCGCATGATCGAGATCTACAAGCACCAGTTCCAGGACCTGTCCAGCATCATCGCACAGGTAAAAAACCGGAACTACCGCTTTATCATCTATATGGACGACCTGTCTTTTGAGGAATTTGAGATTGAATACAAATATCTGAAAGCTGTCATCGAAGGCGGCATGGAGACCAAACCGGACAATGTGCTGATCTATGCTACCTCCAACCGCCGCCACCTGATTAAGGAGACCTGGAACGACCGGGATGACATGGAGATTGATAATGGCATGCATCGTTCGGATACCATGCAAGAAAAGCTGTCTCTGGTTGCCCGGTTCGGCGTGACGATCTATTACGGAAAACCGTCTCCGAAGGAATATTTCATGATCGTAAAGGAACTGCGGAAACGTTATCCGGCGATTACCTGTTCCGACGAAGAACTGTGCGCAGAGGCAAACAAGTGGGAGCTGAGCCACGGCGGTATCTCCGGAAGGACGGCACAGCAGTTTATCAATTATATGGCTGGAAAAGCAGAGTAACGCTTTTCAAAAAAGAGCTGTCGGGAAAGTCGTCCCGGATGTATGATAAGCGCTCGTATGGAGTGTATCGGACAGAGAACAGGCCTTGTCTGCCTCATTCGGACATGTTTATGTCCGTCTGAGGCAGACAAGGCCTGTCCTCAGTCCGCTCCAATCCACACAGCGCTGCTTATCATACATCCGGGACTGCATTTTTCGGCAGCCCCTTCCTTATAAAATATTATCTTTCGAAATGATATTTTCTGACCAGCTTCACCACGGTACCGGACAATAGGAACAACGCGATCAGATTTGGGATCGCCATCAGCCCGTTGAAAGTATCCGCAATACTCCAGAGCAGGCCCAGATCCATGGTCGCTCCCACGATCGCCATCAGAGAATAGATGACCATAAATACTTTATTATATTTCGTTCCAAATAAAAATTCACAGCAGCGGGTTCCATAGAGTCCCCATCCGATGATCGTGGAAAACGCAAAGCAGCACATGGCAACTGCCGTGAAAACCGATACCCAGTTTCCGTATACACTGGTAAATCCATTGATGGTCAGCTCTGCGCCTGCCGCTGCCCCATAGATGATCTCCACACCGCTGCACAGAATCACCATTGCAGTCAGGGTACAGATCACGATCGTATCTGCAAACACTTCAAAGATTCCCCAGTATCCCTGCTGCACCGGTTCTTTTGTATCTGCCGCTGCATGGGCAATGGAACCGGTACCAAGCCCTGCCTCATTGGAAAAGATACCTCTGGACACGCCTCGCTTCATACTGGTGAACATGCTTCCCACCATTCCTCGGGTAAACGCCGCCGGAGAAAAGGCACTTTGCAGGATCAGGGCAAAGACACCCGGGACCTTCCCGATATTCAGAGCCATCACTCCCAGTCCCAATATCACATAAAGCACGGCCATAAACGGCACCAGGCGCTCGGTCACCATTCCGATCCTGCGGATGCCTCCCACCAAGACCAGAAGCCCGATTGCTGTGATCAAAAGGCCCAGTCCCAGATTCAGGGTATTCTT
>CAMWMT010000147.1 GCA_947175375.1 uncultured Clostridiaceae bacterium
GCCGCCCTCATGGCGACTCGAATATCTTACCAAATCTTTCCTGCTTTGTCAATACTCTTTTTTATTTTCTTTAGAACTTTTATCCGACAAAGATTTCATGTTCTGTATTGATATTTTGCAAAAAAAGAACGGAGAAAGAGGGATTTGAACCCTCGCGCCGCTACTAACGACCTACTCCCTTTCCAGGGGAGCCCCTTCAGCCACTTGGGTATTTCTCCAAAGTGCCTGTTTCACAACAGACTATATTATATTCAACCACACTCTCTCGAGTGGAACGGAGAGAGTGGGATTCGAACCCACGCGCCCTTACGGACAAACGGTTTTCAAGACCGCCTCGTTATGACCACTTCGATATCTCTCCATAAGCGACATGTGACATGATATCACTTATTTTTGATTCTGTCAACTGCTTTTTCCCAATTTTTTTCAAATTTTTCATTTTTATTATAAAGCAGAAGTTAAAAGTATATTTTCAATCCCTCCTTCTACCAGGACCAGTCATCATCCCACCATTCATCTTTCCATTCCTCTTCATCCGTATCCTCCAGAAGATCCCGAAGAATCACGACCCAGGAAGAATTCCAGCTATTTTCCTCTTTCAGTCTTACGTACCATTCCTGCAATGCTTCCTCGCTTAGATAATCGGAAAGAATGGAAAAGAAGGCCACATCATGATTTCGATAAGCCCGGGATATATAAGAATCGATCAATTCCTCTTCCAAATCATCACTCTCGTACAGGTTATCAAGAACAATAGATAGGACCGCAGCATCCTTTTCCCAAAATGCCCGTTCCAGATACTCTTTCTGCCTGTCTGCAGGCAATTCCGAAATCATCACGGAAAAGCGGCCGATATCGCCATTCACATAATATTCTGCAGCCAGGGCTTCCGCATCATATCCCAGCTCTTCCACATTGCTGATGACGGGACGTCGGATCGCAGACACCCGTTTGCCTGTTTTCCTCCTGAATTCCGAAAACTGTGCGCTGAGTATTTTCAGGAATGCTTCGTCCTCCATCCATTCCCGGTCAGAATCAGCAAAGGATATATGCAGCTGCTCTCCATCCTCCAGCATGATCTCCCTTCCTGCATACTGTTTCACCGCCTCTTCCGTCAGGTCATAGCCCACAAAGAACAGATATGGAGCCTGATAATATGCACTCTGATAATAACTCCCCTCAAAGAAATCGGGATGCAGCATCGACCGCTCCCTCTTCTGCAGTTCATCCGCCGTCTCCAGAATCCGTTCTGCGTCTTCTTCGGACAGCGTGCCTCTTTCCTGCATCTGCTGACAAATATCTTTTGCTTCTTCCAGGATCTTACTTCTGCCATCCGACAAGGTCACCGAAGTTGACAGAGTCACTGATCTGTCAGGATCGTGATGTACGACCATAATCATAGTTCCGTCCACAACACCTGCCGACGGAACCTTATCTTCTGTTACTCCATCACACAGGATATAGAAAACCCGATCCCGTTCGATCACATTGGTTCCGTCTGACAACAGAAAATCATTTCCTCCGCTGGAAAAGCGTAACTCGTCATTATCCTCCGCATTTTCAGGAATATGTGTCTCTTTCTCTGTATTTTCAGGTAACTGCACGGTCCCCATCTTCGGCTTTGCGTAAGCCCCCATGACTGCTGCACTTCCTGTAATAGCCACGGCCAGTACCATTGACAATGCTTTTACCCATTTCGATCTTTTCCGATATTCCATGATCGCCTCCAGCCTTCCTTTTAACAGTCTCCCGCTCTCATGCAGAGTCACTGCTCCCACACTTCTTCTCCAGGATACACCCGCCTCTGCTGCATGGAGCAGGGTATCTCCATAAGCCCTTCTCTCATCTGATGCCAGCTTCTCAATGACTGATTCATCACAGGCAAGCTCACAGGCTTTCTCCACTTCCCGTCCCAGAAGCCAGGCAAAAGGATTAAACCAGTGCAGACAGACAGCAACCTGTACCAGCCACTTGTACAGTACATCCATCCTGCGGTAATGTGTCAGTTCATGAAGTACTGTATACCGGAAATCCTTCTCTGACAACTCTTCTGTAGGAAGAATCACCATGGGACGGAGGCATCCTGCTAGCAGTGGAGATGCTGCCAGATGACTGATCCGAAGCTCAATGGAACCTTTGATCTTCATCTCTTCCGCGATCCGACCAAACCGTTCCAGAAGATCCGGCTCTACCGGTTCGCTGTCAGTCCGAAGGAACTCCATAAAGCTTTGATAAATGGAAATCTTCCGGATTAGCAGAAACGCTGCCACCGCCAACCAGAGAACAGCAAGACCTGACGAAATATCCGCAGAAGCCTGAAGGTTTTCTGTACCCTGCCTATTTCCCGGTTCTGTATCCGCTTCCTCTCCTACAAAACCATTCTCTTGTTTTGTGTATTGTTCTGATCCTGTAAAAATATTGTCATTTTCTATATATGGTTCTGATCCCGTAAAAGCATCATTTTGTTCTACAGCTTCCGTTCCCGTAAAAACATCGTTTCGTTCTACAGCCTCCATCTCCGCAAATACACCGTCCTGCTTCGTATACTGCTCAAGCTCCGTAAATATTCGTCCGGTCAAATTGATCTCTCCCGAGAACGGTACCAACAGCCGCGCCACAGCCACGAGCCATATATAATACTGCCAGCGTCTGCTCATTTTCTTATGGAAAATCCGGCAGAACAGAAAGATCCCCAAAATCATCACGGTTCCAGAAAATGACAGGGATAAAACCGTTTTCCACACATCACTCATCCGGCTCACCAGCTTTCTCCCAGAATGCTTTCAGTTCTTCATAATCCGCCGCTGTCAGGCGGTCTGTCCGGATCAGCGCAGATACCAGTCCTTTCGCATCTCCAGCATAAATCTTATCCACAAAATGTCCGGTCTGCGTAATCTGATATTCCCCTTCTGATACCAGCGCTGTATATTTATTTTTGCGTCCGATTTTGTTTGTCTTCAGATATCCTTTATCGACCAGTCTGGACAAAAGCGTAATGATTGTGTTTTTCGTCCAGTCCATCCCTTTCCCTGCCAGCGCCTCCACGATCTCTGCATACAGTGCTGTCCCTCCATTTCCCCATATAACTGTCATAAGTTCTCGTTCATAATCTGATATCTGCTGCATGCTGATCCCTCCTGATTGAAATTTCGTATCTTCTCTCTCAATGTCATAAAAATCAATTTTGGTTTAATAATATTTTAGCGTACAATATGTTATCATATTTTTAAGATAACATCTTGTACGCTAATTGTCAATACCATATTTTACACCGCCGTCACACTGCCGTCTTCCACCCGCCAGATCTGATCGCACTTCTCCAGCGTACTGGTCCTGTGTGCGATCATCAGGAGTGTACAGGTCCCTCTCAGGTGTTCCACTGCCTCCATCACCGCACGCTCTGTCTCTGCATCCAGTGCGGAGGTGGCTTCATCCAGCACCAGGATCTCCGGTTCCTGATAGAGCGCACGGGCGATACCGATCCGTTGTCTCTGCCCGCCGGACAGACGGACTCCTGCCTCTCCGATCCGGGTATCCAACCCTCTTTCAAGTGTTCCCACAAATTTTTCCATCTGTGCTTTTTGAAGCGCCTTCCATACCTTCTCATCATCAATCAGAGAATCCGGAATTCCAAAAGCGATGTTCCGCCGGATGGTATCATCCGCCAGATAGATGTTCTGCGGAATATAGCCCAGCTTCTGTCCCCAGCTCTCTCTATAATCCCGGATATCCCGATCTCCGTAAAAAACACTGCCGCTGTCCGGGCTCAGAAGACCCAGAAGAAGGTCCACAAATGTGGTCTTTCCCGCTCCGGAACTTCCCACGAACCCCACAGAGCTTCCCACCGAAATTTCCACATTCACATGGGAAAGAATCTCCTGCCTGGTTCCCGGATAACCAAAAGATACATCCCGAAAAGAGAGCTTCTCTGCCGACGGTAGTTCCTCGTATATTTCTCTGGAATGTCTCCTGGGCGAATGAAGCTCTGCTTTCTGAATATCCTCATAGATCCGGCTGACCGACGGAGCCAGGAAGAAAATATTTCCCAACAAACGGTTTACCTGATTCACGGAAGGCAACAGCCGAAACGCCGCAACCGCAAATACAGAAAGCTGCGGCACAAGCTCCCGAATCTCCACTCCAAGAGAAAGCCGCAGGAGCACTACGCTCAGAATCCCGCACACACAGATGGTCTCGATCAGATATTTAGGCATATACTGGAGGAACTGGCTCTTTTTCAGACTAGACGCATACCGTCTTCCATTCTCTTCATAAGCACGGACAAAATACCCTTCTCTCGCCATCAGCTTGATCTCCTTGATTCCGCCTAGTGCCTGATGAACCGCCTGAAGCATCCGGCTGTTATAGATCTGGTTCTGCCGTCCGTATGCCTCGGTCCGTCCCTTTATGAATGCAGAATAAAGTACGGAGCACAATCCCATGAGCACCACAACCACCAGCGTAATTCCCGGATCCTTCCAGAATAAAAAAGCTGAAATCATAATGATAATCAGGAGATCCGAAACAAGCTCCATCCCGTACAAGATCAGATCATACAGTTTATTGACTTCAAAGGTCACATTCTGCAGCACTTCGGAAGAATTTTTCTCCAGATGGAAAGTATAAGGTTTCTCCATATAGCTTCTCATAAGTTTTCCTGCCAGCTCCAGGCGGTTATTGAAGATAAAACGAAGTTCCACCGTCTTCATCAACAGCAAATAGACATTTTTCAGGATATAGACTGCGATCAGAAGCAGACCCGCAAGAAAAAGGAGCTCTCTCCCTGATGTCACCTGGAACAGTTCTCCCAGGAACAAAAGCAGCCTGCTGTCCTGTTTCTCTGGATCCATCACAAGCTGCACAAAAGGGAGAACCAGAGACACTCCCAGAAATTCCAGCAGTGAGCCCACAAATAGAATGCCAAACAGGACCACGAATTTTATCTTCTGCTTTCTGGAAAAGATCACACGAAGTTTGTGAATCATGACTGCCTCCTTTTCTTATACTGCTCCAGCAGCACATTGTACATATGTGCCCGGCAGCGATTAAACAGTTCAAAACCCGCACAGCAGAGAATCCCTGCCAGAAGCGCCAGAAGAAATACCACGAGATCGGTCCCTGTCTGGTACAGCATTTCTGAAAAATACAAGCATCCGTATCCCCAGATTCCGACGGAACACAGATACAGACAGAGACGGAACACATACGACAGTTTTTCCAGAAGACGGCTCCCCAGAAAAAGCCTCTGCGCCAGAATGCTTCCCAGAGAAAAAAACAGAAGCCCCCAGATCATACCTGCGTGAAAAGGCAGACGCCCAGGAACTACCGCTTGAGCCATCAGATATAAAACAGTCAGGACCGTAAACAGATAGGATGTATAGATAATGACCGGTTTCAGCAGCCGGTACAGCCGAACGATGTATTTCATATGAACTCCTCCTCTCACAGACAGCCAAGTTTTTCCTTAATCTGCTTTGCGTACTGACGGGATACATTCAGGCGCTCCCCGTTTGTCATAGTCACCTGCATAGTACCTCCGAACTCCGGTTTTAAAGACTGGATCTGGTTAAAATTAATGATGGATGATTTGGAAGCCCGAAAGAAATCACAGCTCTCCAGCCGGTCCTCCAACTCATACAGGCGTAGGGGCGTCTCATACACTTCCTTATCTGTATACAAAAATGTCCGCTTCTCCACTGTGTCGATATACAAGATCTGGCCAATATCCAGAAGGTAGGTCCGATCCTCCCGGTATCCTGTCAACTTCTTATCCGTCATCCGCAGCATCTCCAGAATACGGATCACCGACTCGTTCGTCTGTCTGCATCGTATGGTGATCTCCAGCTCTTCTGCCGATACATCTTCTTCTATCCGGATCTTCACGCTCCTTCACACCCCGCTTTCCTTCTTTTTTGACAGTATAGAGGACTTTTTTCAGACATGCAATCCCCGAAGACGTAAGCTGCTGAAAATGAGGACTGAGTTGTCGTTTTTTGCAGTCAAAAAGGCAGAAACATTTACGGGGCTGTCGGGAAACTCAGCCCTGGCTGTATGATAAGCAGCACTGCTTATCATACAGCCAGGATTGCATTTCCCGACAACCCCGTACCTATCTATCCTGTACATTTGTATAATGAAAACAAACCACAGAGAATTCATTTCTTCACGTATTTTACGATCAAAGCATTGGGAAACGCTCCGGCATCCGAATATCGGCCCGGCTTCGGATACTGGCTGCCCGAGTCTTCGCTTCTTCGATCAGCGCCTCTTCATCAAAGGTCAGGATCTTCCGATCTCTCATCAGCCATTTCCCATTGCAGATGGTACTCTCCACATTAGTGGAATGCATGGATGTGACCAGATTGGCAATGGGGTCATGCATGGGCTGCATCCCCACAGAATCCGGATTAATGATGATCAAATCCGCCTTCTTTCCCGGCTCCAGACTGCCGTAAAGTTTCTCATCCTGCAGAGCTTTTGCTCCATTTGCCGTAGCCATCCGCAAGATCTCCTGTGCCTTTACCACCGTAGGGTCCAAACGCCAGCCTTTATGGATCAGCGATGTCACCCACATCTCGTCCACCATATCCATCCGGTTGTTGGTGGGAGCACCGTCTGTACCGATGGTTACGCAAATCCCTTCCCGCAGCATCCGCGGAACTTTAGCAAAGCCCAATACTCTCATGGCAGAAGCCGGATTGTGAGACACTTTGACTCCATGATCCCGAAACATCTCTACCTCCTCGTGTGTCAGCCACACCGTATGCGCTGCCAGCA
>CAMWMT010000148.1 GCA_947175375.1 uncultured Clostridiaceae bacterium
TTCTTCTGCTCATTTACATAAAATTCGCGTTTATTCACGCCGTCCGCGATTACGTCTTCCCCTAACTGTCCACGGCACAACTGATGGAGTACCAGACGTTTTTCACCAGTATTGATTACTTCGCCGTTATAGAGCGCTTCGTATTTTTCCGTAAGCTGCGCCTCTTCTGCCAGTTTCGCAAGAACAGCCAGGATCTTGTCATCTACTGATTTCGCTCCATAATTATAAGCAAGTCCACATGCCATCGGCACGCAGTATTTCTTTACACGCTCTGCCCCATTTTCGCCGGACATCACTTCTGCGAGGTCTACACGTTCTACCTCCTGAAGTTCTTTGTATGAAGCAAGTGTGTCTAAATTGTTCCATGAAATCATCGCAGATTCCTCCTTTAATTAAGTATTCTTGTAATTATTACCTATCATACCATAAAAAAGGATGTGACGCAAATAGTTTGCCTGTCCGGTAAGGATAAACTGCCGATTTATTTCACTGCTTCAAATGCTGCATCCAGCGCCGCAATCAGGTCTTCCACTTTCTCAATACCGATGGAGAGACGGATGGTATTCGGCCGGATACCCTGATCCAGCAGTTCTTCTTCCGTGCACTGGCTGTGGGTCGTGGTCGCGGGATGGATGACCAGGGATTTTACATCTGCTACATTTGCCAGCAGGGAGAAGATCGCCAGGTTGTCAATAAAGGTCTGGGCTGTCTTCGCGTCTCCCTTGATCTCAAAGGTGAAGATCGAGCCTCCGCCGTTCGGCAAATATCTCTGATACAGCTCGTGGCTCTGTTCGCTCTCCAGCGACGGATGATGTACTGCTTCTACCTGCGGATGCTTTGACAGATATTGCACGATCTTCAGCGCGTTGCTCACATGGCGTTCTACGCGCAGCGACAGGGTCTCCAGTCCCTGAAGGAAGATAAATGCATGGAACGGAGAAAGGGTAGCCCCGGTATCACGCAGGATGACCGCACGGATATAGGTCACAAAAGCGGCTGCCCCCACTGCGTCAGAGAAGGATACTCCATGATAGCTTGGGTTCGGATCGGAGATCCACGGATATTTCCCTGCTGCCTTCCAGTCAAAATTGCCGCTGTCGATAATCACGCCGCCGATAGCAGTACCATGTCCTCCGATAAACTTTGTCGCAGAATGAACCACGATGTCTGCGCCGTACTCGATGGGGCGGACCAGATATGGTGTCGCAAAGGTGGAATCCACTACCAGCGGAATCTGATGCTTATGCGCGACCTCTGCAATCGCTTCCAGATCCACCAGATTGGAATTGGGATTTCCCAGAGTCTCTACGAAGATCGCTTTCGTATTTTCCTGAATCGCCGCCTCAAAGGAACCTTCCACTTCCGGGTCTGCAAATGTAGTCGTGATGCCGTTGGTAAGAGGCAGGGTATGCGCCAGCAGGTTATAGGTCCCGCCATAGATCGTCTTGGACGCTACAATATGCTCGCCGGACTTTGCCAGCGCCTGGAACGTATAAGAGATGGCTGCTGCTCCGGAAGCCACCGCCAGCGCTGCCACGCCGCCTTCCAGGGACGCGATCCTCTGCTCGAAGATATCCTGTGTCGGGTTTGTCAGCCTTCCGTAGATATTTCCTGCATCCTTCAGGCTAAAACGATCTGCTGCATGCTGAGAGTCATGGAACACATATGAGGTGGACGCATAGATCGGAACTGCTCTTGCATCCGTGACCGGGTCTGCCTGTTCCTGTCCGATATGTAACTGCCTGGTCTCAAAACCCCAGTTTTTGGAATCCTTAATATTATTCTTATCTGCCATTTTTATTTCCTCCTGATGATTATAATCTGTTTTTGAACTGTATTCATACTAACACAGTAGGATTTGTTTGTCTAATACACAAAAAAAATATCTGGTTATAGATTCAGTCTATAACCAGATATTTATTATGAAAATGCCTTTGCTTCCTGTGCAATTCGGCGGATATCCGGAACCGTCATCAATATCGGATATAACAAAAGTCCGATCACCAGACCGCTAATCCCTTGAATAAGATTGGCCGGCACGCTTGCCGCGGATGCTGCCGCGCCATAGATCAGGGACTCACACAGGAAATATCCTCCGGCCACCAGGATGATATCTCCCACGCCGCCAAGCGCGACTGCTGCCAGACGGCTCTTTGCGCTCTTCCCAATTTTCTGGTAGAGAATCCCTGCAACAAATGCAACCGCTCCTTTGATCACGAAAGTAATCGGGACATAGAAGAAATAACCTCCGAGCAGGTCTGCCATCGCGGAACCAATTCCTGCTGCCAGAAGTCCCCAGACCGGGCCAAGGATCACTCCTGCAAGGATCACCACCCCATCACCTGGATGGATATATCCGCCTGTCCCGGGTGTCGGAATGCGGATCGACATGGTCGTAACACATGCAAATGCCGCAAAAAGCGCTGCCATGACTGTTTTTTTCACTCTGGATTCCATAGTTTATACCTCTCTTCCCTGTCAATGGAGCCTATTATACAGCGATTCTGGATGGTGTTAAATATCCAGTTTTTGAAATATTGACCAGTCCAGTTTTGAGAGATCAGGAAATATGCAGATAGCGCTTCAACTCTTCCATATACAGTCCTCCGATCTGACTCAGGATTGTATTTTTCCTCGTCACATATCCAATCTCCATGACGCTGTTTTGATTGTACTCATCATCCTCAAAGGGTACGGTAAGATAATCATTTCCGTTCAGTTCTTCACAGATGATCCCGGAGCAGAGTGTATAGCCATTCAGTCCTCTCATCAGGTTCAGCATGGTGGCTCGGTCATTGGCCCGAATCATCTGCGAATATTCACTGGTAGACAGGATCTCCTCCGCAAGATAAAAGGAACTGTTGTCTCCCTGTTCAAAAGCCAGGCAGGGATAATCCCTGAGCTGTTCAAAAGAGATGGAATTCTCCTTTGCCAGCGGATGCCCCTTCCAGATATATACATAAGCCTGGCAGTTGATCAGGTGATGGAATTCCAGACCGGCAGAGTTCAAAAGCTTCAACATGGATTTCCGGTTAAAATCACACAGATAGAGGATTCCGATCTCACTTTTCATTGTGCTGACATCGCTGATCACCTCTGCCGTCTTCGTCTCCCGGATGGCAAATTCGTATTTGGACATATCGAACTGCTTTGCCATATCCACAAATGCTTTTACTGCAAAGGAATAGTGCTGCGTGGATACTCCGAATTTCTTCTTATGGGAACCGCTTTTGCCGTATCTCTCCAGGATGTTTTCATATTGTCCGTAGAGCTGCTTGGCATGCAGCAGGAATTCCGTTCCGTCACTGGTCAGTGTAACGCCTCTCCCGCTTCGGTAAAACAGAGTGATACCCAACTCCTTTTCCAGCTCTTTGATGGCGCTGGTCAGGGATGGCTGCGACATGTACAGTTGTTCTGCCGCCTTATTCAGAGACCTGGTCTCCGCAATGATGATCAGATAGCGCAGTTGTGTCAAAGTCATTGATCTTCTCCCGTCCGCATAGGTGTTTTCTTTTCTGGCATGGATAAATAAGATACTATCATCATCTTCCTTTTATTTCAACGGATTTCTGAAGATGAAATACAGACTGTTCACTGTTCGTTTTAAGTGGTATAATTACTACCATACATTTCAGAAAGAGAGACTACGAGGAGAAACTTTATGATTCGATGGAATAACGACTACAACCGTGGCGCGCATCCCGCGATCCTGCAGGCAATGGCAGAAACAAATGGCAACAGCTATCCGGGCTACGGGCTGGATGAATGGTGTGAACGGGCGAGCGCCGAGATCAAAAAATATCTGAACAACGATCATGCAGAGATCCATTTTATGCTGAGCGGCACACAGGTGAATTATACCGTGATCGCTGCAGCGCTTCGGCCTTATCAAGGCGTCATCAGCGCTTCCACAGGGCACATCAACGTCCATGAGACCGGAGCGGTGGAAAATACCGGACACCGCATCCATGCTGTTCCCGGAAAAGATGGGAAACTGACGGCAGAGAAGATTGCCGCAGAAGCAGAAAAATACAGAAGCAGCGATATCCAGGAACATATCACCCAGCCGAAGATGGTATTTCTATCCTTCCCGTCAGAATATGGGACCATCTACTCCAGACAGGAGCTTCAGGATATCCGTAACGTCTGTGATACCTATGGCCTGTATCTGTATATAGATGGAGCCAGAATGGGTTATGGGCTTGGTTCGGACACCTGTGATGTCACTCTGGCTGATATTGCGGGCTTTGCAGATGCTTTCTATATCGGCGGAACCAAATGCGGCGCGCTCTTTGGAGAAGCAGTCGTACTGCTCCATGAGGACCTGAAAGATCATTTCCGAAGCTATATCAAGCAGAACGGCGCCATGCTGGCAAAGGGCTGGCTGCTCGGCCTGCAGTTCCATACCCTGTTCAAAGACGGCCTGTATTTTGAGATTACCCGCCATGCGTCCCAGGCAGCCATGAAGATCAGGGCAGCTTTTGAAGCAAGACAGATCCCGTTCTATTTTGAAAGCAGCACCAACCAGCAGTTTGTGATCCTGACGGATTCTCAGATGGAACAGATTGGGAAAAACCATATCTTTGAGTATGAACAAAAGCTTGATTCCGGGCAGCACGTGGTGCGGTTCTGTACCAGCTGGAGTACGAGGGATGAGGATGTGGACGTTCTGGTTTCCGACATTCAAGGACTTCCATAATGCTTGCACCCAGGGCTGTCGGGAAACCCCGTCCCGGCTGTATGATAAGCGCTCGTATGGAGTGTATCGGACAGTAAATCGGTTTTGTCCGTCTCAATCGGACTTGAACGTTCGCCTGAGACGGACAAAACCGATTCACTGTCCGCTCCAATCCACACAGCGCTGCTTATCATACAGCCGGGACTGCAATTTCGGGCACCTACACACTTTATATGTATATCTGAGCTCAGGAGGAAAAGAGATATGAGATATGTAATTTCTGACATTCACGGCTGCTACCGGGAATATATGGCGCTGCTTGAAAAACTTCAGTTGTCCGAAAATGACCATCTGTATATTCTGGGGGATGCAGTGGACAAGGGACCGGCGCCCATCAGAGTGATGAAGGATCTGATACACAGGAAAAATATCACTTATCTGCTTGGAAACCACGATTTTCTGTTCTGTTATTTTCTGGGAAAAAACGGGCTGGATCTGACAACGAAAAATCTGGCAGAATGTGATCCGGAGAATATCCGGGAATTCCAGGTCTGGCTGGAAGACGGAGGGATCACTACGGCAAAGCAGTATATGCGCCTGGCACCCAAAGAACGTGAGGAGATCTGTACGTTTCTGGAAAATGCGGATTTTTACCATATAATCAAGGACACAGGAAAGACCTATGTCCTTGTACATGCCGGAATCGCAGGATTCAAAGAAGAGATTCCGCTGAAAGAATATCATCCGCTGGAACTGATCGCCACGCGTACCGACTATGAAAAAAGATATTATGAAGACCCTGACACCTTTGTGATCACTGGGCATACGCCGACGCCCTGCATCCGAAAAGACCAGCTGCCTGAAGGATATATGGGAAATGGCCACATCGCTATCGACTGCGGCTGTGTCTATGGCGGAAAACTGGCTGCCTACTGTATTGAGACAGGAGAGATAATCTATGTAGAAGGACATCGCTGAATCCGGATTCTGTGTCAGAATCTCTCCTGCTAGACAGGTTTTCAGATCTGTCTCTTCAACTCGAGCTCCACTTCCTCTGCCGTCGGCATACCGGTCTGTGCGCCGAATTTCTCGGTGGACAGGCTGGCCGCAGTATTCGCATAGGCAAGCGCTGTCTTCAGGTCATCTCCCATGGCCCTTCGCACGGAAAATGCACCGTTCAGCGTATCGCCTGCACCGGTGGTATCTACGACATTCGCCGGCCTTGCCGGTACGTTCAGAATCTCTCCGGACTTCAGGCATGCGGCTACTCCTCTGGAACCCTGCGTGATGATCAGCTTCTCCGGATATTTCTTCAGAAGCTCCTCCGCAGGCTGTCCGTCTCCGAAGATCAGTACCGCTTCATGTTCATTGGGTGTTACATAGGTCACTTTCTCAATGATATCCATAGGAACCTCCGCTGCCGGGGCCGGATTCAATACTACCTGAATCCCTTTCTCCGCGCAGAAATCTACTACATAATGTACCGTATCCAGAGGGATCTCATGCTGAAGCACGACCATGTCAAAAGTCTCCAGAACCGGTTTGACTTCGTCAATATAAGCACAGTCAACCTTCCCGTTAGCACCCGGAACTACAACGATCGTGTTATCATTTTCTGCAACAGTGATCATAGCGATCCCGGTAGGAACATCCGGAAGGATCTTCACATGTGCGATTTCAACACCTGTATTTTTCAGATTCTCCAGAAGCTTCTGGCCATTGCTGTCATCTCCCACACAGCCGAACATCTCCACTTCCGCGCCAAGCTTTGCCATGGCTACTGCCTGGTTGGCTCCCTTTCCACCCGGTATGTAACGGATGCTGTCCCCTCTCAGTGTTTCCCCTTTATGAGGGATGCGCTCCGCAGTGACGGTCATGTCCATATTGATGCTCCCTACTACTGCAAGTTTCATATCTTCCACTCCTTCTCTGTTCCGTTTTTCCTGTTTCTCTGATAATTCCACTTTATATAACCTTCTTCATTATACAATACATGTCCGGTTAACGGAATATCCTGTCGTATCATTTTCGAAAATTCAGCCCCGGCTGTATGATAAGCAGCGCTGTGTGGATTGGAGCGGACAGTGGGTCGGTTT
>CAMWMT010000149.1 GCA_947175375.1 uncultured Clostridiaceae bacterium
GAAGCAAAGGAAAACGGATATTCGCCGTTCACAGGATGGGGCGAACCATATGCAGATCTGAGCTTAACATTCTTTGAAGAAAATGAAACAGCCGATCCCTTAAAATCGATTCATGAATATAATGGAAAGTTGATGATTGCTGTGGCCAGTTATGATATCGCTGTAAGCAAAGAAACGACAACGGCAGTGATCAATGCGGCTAGGCAAATAGAAGTGCTGAATGTACCAAATGCCGATCATATTTATGACGCTGCAGATGGTACCGACTCGCAGGAAGCCAGAAACCTGCTGGTAGAAACTGTATCAAATTTCCTGGTCAATAGTTTAGAATAATGGTACTGTTGTTAAGAGTCTGTTCACAAATCGTTTTAAAGGAAAGCATGATGTAAAGTGTGTATCGGCTCTGTACCATAACAATGAAAGGTATTTTTTGAACGGAAGCGGACAGATTCACACTGGGAAAAGACAGCAGATAGATAAAAAAGATAAAAGAAATAGGAGGTAGATTGATATGATAGAACAACGGTTGCTCTGCCCTTCCATGATGTGTGCGAATTACGGTCATCTGGCTGCCGAAGTGAGGGCGTTGGATGATGCGGGTGTGGATATCTTCCACTGTGATATCATGGATGGCACTTTTGTCCCCAATTTTACTATGGGTGTTATGGATGTACAGACCATTCGCCGGTATACTGACAAATTGGTAGATTGCCATCTGATGATCGAAAATCCTGGTAACAAGGTAGACTGGTTCATTGAGGCCGGGGCAAATATCATCTACATCCATCCGGAGTCTGAACGCTATGTAGTCAAGACATTGGCTCACATCAAAGAACTGGGTGCTTATGCCGGCATTGCAGTCAATCCGGACACCAGTGTGGCCAGTATCTCAGAGATCTTGAATCTGTGCGATTATGTTATGGTCATGACAGTTAATCCGGGTTTTGCCGGGCAAGGTTTCATAGATTTTACCAAAAACAAGGTAAAACAGTTTGCCGAATTGAAAAAACAGTATGGCTACAAACTGATGATCGACGGCCATTGCAGTCCTGAGATCGTGGAAGAACTGGCAAAGATGGGCGTGGACGGTTTTATCCTGGGCACCAGCGCTCTTTTCAAAAAGGGCAAGACTTATCGTGAACTCATAAAAAGTCTTAGGGGGGATGAACAATGAATAGCATTGGTATGATTGTGCCAACAGTTGATAATTCTTTTTTTGCCGCTCTTGTTTCCAGTGTGGAACGTACGATGTACAATGCCGGATACGAGGTTGTGGTATGCGGCAGTGACAATGATGCTGGCAAAGAAAAAGCAGCTTTCCGGCATTTAGTTCAGTTGGACGTAAAAGGCATCCTCTGCGTGTCCGGGTTACGTGAATTTCAGGAGGATCTTGTAGACGAAAAATTCCCCCTGGTATGGGTGGATCGCGTACCGGTATCCCAGCGTAGCATTCCTTGGGTGGCTAATGACGACAGTGCTGCCATGGAGGAAGCAACGCAGCATCTTATTGACAAGGGCTGCCGCAGCATTCTGCTGATGCCGGGGTTTCTGGCACAAGGTCAGGAGAGTCCGCGTGTTACAGGATATAAGACAGCTCTTCAAAAAAATGGGCTGTCCTATGATTCTAGGTTTGTGTTGAATCGGAAAGGCGAAGAAAGTTCAGAAGCAGAGAGCGAAGAACTGGTACGCGGCCTTCTGCGCCAGGGAATAAAAATTGACGGCATAATCACTGCTAGCGACCGGGCAGCCTTTGGTGCCATGGCAGGCTTGCGCAGTGTGGGCTTGTATGTACCAGAGGATGTGCGGCTGATCAGTTTTGATAATTCACCCTATTCTACGATGGCCACCCCTTCCGTTACAGCGCTGGACCGCAATCCGGTGGAGCTGGCTGAAAAGGCCTGCCGGATTCTGCTTGAATGTATCCGCAGCGAAGATGTGGAGAGGGAAAATGTTGTCCCAGTCAGTTTGGTCAAACGTGACTCCACAAGATAGGAGCAGTCATATTTATAACACAAAGAATGATTCTGTAGAAGAAAATAAGGTAAAAGGAAATTATACATTAAAGTGTCTCATACGGCATTTTGGATTCAAAAAGCTGTAAAGCGATGTTTATCATGTCATTGCGATTTTGATGAATCTGTTTTGAGCGATAGGATTATCTTTTCCATAATAGTTTCATGTGCAGATAGGAATGGGGCTATTAATCAAATACCGAAGAGAAATATGACCTACTTTATCTATTAGTAGTACATAAGGAGTAGACATTAACCTATTCTCAGATTTATGAAAAAGTATGGAAAGAGGGTTCTGCGATTAACGAAAAGAAGGTTATCGGATTTCACATTCGTAACATGCGGAAAAGCTTTACAAGGCATCTCCCCAAATTTTGTTTACTATCAGGGGTGTAGGTGAGGTGGGTTATTGTTTAGAAGAAATTTGATGATGAAAAAGAAACAGTCTGAACTGCTCAGGCTGTTCTTTTTTGCCTGTGAGCGATGAATAACATACCGTTTTTACTTATTGCTATAAAAAGATTTAAGCGTCGAAAGGTCTATGGTCTTTTTGACTTATTTGTACCTTGAAAATTTAACACATTTCCCCATATGATACACAAAAATGGCATAAAGAGTGAAAGGCGAGATTGTTTCAATCTTGAATAAGTTTCTTCCGGAGATCTATGACAGAGAAATCTTCCTAAAAAAGAGCAAGCTTATATTTGACCATATTATGGATCAGGCTATGATCGGATACAATTGGGCTGCATGATATTTTGGTATGAAATTGTTTTCTATATCATGAATGATTTCTGAAGGTATGATTTTAGACATAGTTCTTTGGTAAATAAATACATTGGCTGTTGTGTAAAGAGTGTGTATAATTATTTTACAGAGGAGGAACTTTGATGAAACAAAGAGATCTGGTGAAGGGGTGAATGATATGAAACAGGTTTATCCAGCTTTTATACTGAACATGAATGATGGATCAGAGCATTCGTTTCTGGTGTGCGTTCCGGATATGGAAATATTTACAGAAGGGGACAGATTTGCAGATGCAATAGAAATGGCAAGAGACGCGATCGGGCTGGCAGGGATCTCTATGGAGGATCATAAAGAAGAGCTTCCTGTTCCATCCGGGCAGGAGACTGCACAGGAAAAAGTAAGAGAAAGTGCAGAAGAGATTGATTTTTCCAAAGGTATATTGACATATGTGGATGTTGATTTTGCTGAGTACAGAAGGAAAGTGGACATGAAAACAGTCAGAAGGAATGTAGCTCTGCCTGGTATTTAAAACAGGCAACAAAAGAGAACGAATGTTCACTTTCTGTTGCCTTTTTTCATCCATCTGTGCTATAATGTCACCGGACTGAGCAATAAGACCAACTACAGGAGTGAACAATAGATGACAGAAGAGAGAAGAAAATTTATCAGGATCAGGGGAGCCAACGAGCACAATCTGAAGAACATCGATCTGGAGATTCCGCGCAATAAGCTGGTCGTCATGACGGGCTTAAGCGGTTCCGGCAAATCCTCCCTTGCCTTTGACACGATCTATGCCGAGGGGCAGAGGCGGTACATGGAGTCCCTGTCTTCCTATGCGAGACAGTTCCTGGGGCAGATGGAGAAGCCGGAGGTAGAGAGCATTGAGGGGCTTTCTCCGGCCATCTCCATCGACCAGAAGTCCACGAACCGCAATCCACGTTCCACTGTCGGAACAGTGACGGAGATTTATGACTATTTCCGTCTGCTCTACGCCAGGATTGGGATTCCTCACTGTCCGAAATGTGGCAGGGAGATCAAAAAGCAGACTGTGGATCAGATGGTAGATCAGATCATGGACATGCCGGAGAAGACAAAAATCCAGTTGCTGGCTCCGGTTGTGAAAGGACGTAAGGGGGAGCACGTCAAGCTTCTGGAAAAGGCCAGGAGAAGCGGCTTCGTGCGTGCAAAGATCGACGGGAATATCTATGACCTGTCTGAAGAAATCAAACTGGAAAAAAATATCAAGCATCTGATCGAGATCGTGGTGGACCGCCTGGTTGTGAAACCAGGTATCGAAAAACGTCTGGCAGATTCCATTGAGACCGTATTAGGACTGTCCGATGGCCTTCTGGTAGTGGAGGTGATCGGCGGAGAACTTCAGACCTTCAGTTCCAGTTATGCCTGCCCGGACTGTGGCATCAGTATGGAGGAGATCGAGCCCAGAAGCTTTTCTTTTAATAATCCGTTTGGCGCCTGTCCGGACTGTTTCGGATTGGGATACAAGATGGAATTTGACGAAGACCTGATGATTCCGGACAAGTCCCTGAGCCTGGCAGAGGGCGCCATTCAGGTCATGGGCTGGCAGTCCTGTACGGATCCGTCCAGCTTTACCTATGGGATTCTGAAGGCTTTGGCACAGGAGTATTCCTTTGATCTGACCACTCCATACGAAGACCTGCCGGAGGACATTCAGAATGTCCTGCTCCACGGGACTAACGGCAGAGAGGTACGGGTACATTATAAGGGCCAGAGAGGCGAGGGTATCTATCCGGTGACTTTTGAGGGACTGATCAAAAACTGTCAGCGCCGTTACCGGGAGACCGGTTCGGATACCATGAAGCAGGAGTATGAAACTTTCATGCGCATTACGCCATGTCGCGCCTGCAAGGGACAGCGCCTGAAGCCTGTTTCCTTGGCAGTAACAGTCTGTGATAAAAATATCTATGATGTGACGAATCAGTCCGTGCGGGACCTGCAGGCATTTTTGCAGGGGATGACGCTGTCCAGCCAGCAGCATCTGATCGGTGACCAGATCTTAAAAGAAATCAGGGCGCGGATTAATTTCCTAATGGATGTGGGACTGGATTATCTGTCCCTGACTCGGGCTACCGGGACGCTTTCCGGCGGAGAAGCCCAGAGGATCCGGCTGGCGACGCAGATTGGTTCCGGACTGGTGGGCGTGGCCTATATCCTGGACGAGCCCAGCATCGGCCTGCACCAGCGGGACAATGACAAGCTTCTGAATACGCTGCGCCATCTGCGGGATCTGGGTAATACGGTGATCGTGGTGGAGCATGATGAAGATACCATGCTGGCTGCAGACTATGTGGTGGATATCGGTCCCGGAGCCGGAGAGCATGGCGGGCAGGTCGTGGCGACAGGCACAGCCAGGGATCTGATGGAGAATCCGGAATCTGTGACAGGGGCATATTTAAGTGGCAGGATCCGCATCCCGGTGCCGGAGAGGCGGAGGACTCCCACGGGCTGGTTGACAGTCAAAGGGGCGGGAGAAAACAATCTGAAAAAGATCGATGTGAATTTTCCACTGGGTGTACTGACCTGTGTGACCGGCGTGTCCGGATCGGGAAAGAGCTCCCTGGTCAACGAGATTTTGTACAAGAGCCTGGCTAAGAAGCTGAACCGTGCACGGACTATACCGGGAAAGCATCGTTCGATTGAGGGGATGGAGCAGCTTGACAAAGTCATCTGTATCGATCAGTCTCCTATTGGAAGGACGCCCAGGTCCAATCCGGCGACCTACACCGGCGTCTTTGACATGATCCGGGATTTGTTTGCGTCCACCTCGGATGCGAAGGCAAAGGGCTATAAGAAGGGACGCTTCAGTTTTAATGTGAAGGGCGGCCGTTGTGAGGCGTGTTCCGGCGACGGTATTTTGAAGATTGAGATGCATTTTCTGCCGGATGTGTATGTTCCTTGTGAAGTTTGTCACGGAAAGAGGTATAATCGGGAGACACTGGAAGTAAAATATAAAGGCAAAAACATTTACGACGTGCTGGACATGACCGTGGAGGAAGCGCTTGCTTTCTTCGAGCATGTACCCTTTATCCGCAGGAAGATACAGACGCTTTATGATGTAGGGCTTTCTTACATCCGGCTAGGTCAGCCGTCTACGACGCTGTCCGGTGGAGAGGCACAGAGGATCAAGCTGGCTACCGAACTGAGCCGCAGGAGTACAGGAAAGACGGTCTATATTCTGGATGAACCGACGACCGGCCTGCATTTTGCGGATGTGCATAAGCTGACGGAGATTCTGGATCGTCTGGTAGAAGGCGGCAATACAGTCATTGTCATTGAGCATAATCTGGATGTGATCAAGACGGCAGATTATCTGATCGATATGGGACCGGAAGGCGGCGATGGCGGTGGTATGGTCATAGCACAGGGTACACCGGAGGAAGTGGCGAAGATTCCCGCTTCTTATACTGGACATTATGTGAAAAAGTATTTGCAAAAAGAAAAAACTGTTGTATCATAAGAAATCATAATGGAAAAGAGCAATGGTGGAATCTGGAATGTTGGAAATTTTGCAGAAACTGACAGGAACGGAACAGGTGTGGGCTGAGGAGCCGATGAAAAACCATACGACGTTCCGGGTAGGAGGCTGTGCACGTTATCTGGTGGAACCAAAAGATGCAGGACAGCTGTCCGCAGTGGTGAGCGCGTGCCGGAAACAGGGTATGCCTTACTATGTCGTTGGGAACGGGAGCAATCTTCTGATCAGCGACACTGGCTATAACGGAGTGATCATTCATTTATTTAAAAACATGTCGGAGATTCGGGTCAAAGGGAACCATATGATCCTTCAGGCAGGAACGCTTCTTGTGAAAGCAGCCAGCATCGCATGCCGGGAAGGGCTGTCCGGACTGGAATTTGCATCCGGCATCCCGGGAACCGTTGGTGGAGCGCTTGTGATGAACGCAGGGGCATATGGCGGAGAGATGAAGGATGTGGTAAGCCGCGTGATGGTACTGACTCCGGA
>CAMWMT010000150.1 GCA_947175375.1 uncultured Clostridiaceae bacterium
CATCCTATGGAGTGGAAAGCATCATCAGTTGAAAATAAATAATAATTGCACGCCTCACAGATCAATCGGTATAATTCTTTCAGCAGTCTTGCCGATTCTGCATAATTTTCATCTTGTTGTGGAATTTTAACCAGTTCTTTGATGTAGCCTTTTACTAGAAAACGCCATTTGGGGCGTTGGTTCTTGGGGATGATTCGGTTAGGGGCAAAATAATTCTGTGCATAGGCATTTTCCATAAATGTCTGGATCTCCTGCTTTAGATCAGTGAAATTGATGGATGTTTTCTTTTTACTTTCGCTGATATTTTTTCCGGACAGAATATCCTGAATCACAGGATCTATTTCTTCTTTTCGCTGTTTGGGTAGTTGTTTATAGATTTCTACAAAAGCTTTTTCGATATACGTTTTTTCAGAGTTGCTTAAAAGCTTTCTTAATTCCGGTATCTTCATCTACTTTTGACTCCGTTTCTTTGTTTATTGTGTATAACATCTATCATAGCAGACATACAGAAGTTGGACAACGATGAAATTACAGCTCCGGAACAGCCATAGGTGGAAAACGGAATGCTTGAAAGTGATGCTTTCATATGTTATGATGGGGAACAGTATAAAAAGTATGCATCTTCTGCAAAACAGAGGTATTAAGGGAGAAAGTGTGAAGAAACATGACTTATGAGGAAGCAAAGAAATATCTGGAAGACTGCAACCAGTATGCAGGAGAATTTACGCTGGAGCCATTGAAAGAGATGCTGAGTCGTCTGGGGAATCCGCAGGACAAGCTTTCCTTTATGCATATCGCAGGAACCAATGGAAAGGGTTCTGTACTGGCGTATGTATCTACAGTTTTAAAGGAAGCGGGATATCGGGTGGGAAGATACATCTCTCCCACGATCTTCAGTTACAGAGAGCGTATCCAGGTGAATGAGGAATACATCTCCAGAGCCGATCTGATACGCCTGACAGAGCGAATCAGGGAAGTGGGAGATCAGATGCTTTCCGAAGGCTTGTCCCATCCTACCATGTTCGAGGCAGAGACCGCGTTGGCTTTCCTGTATTTTGCAGAGCAGAAGTGCGATCTGGTTGTGCTGGAGACCGGTATGGGCGGCAGGATGGACGCGACCAACGTAATACAGAACACAGTGGTAGCAGTGCTGGCATCGATCAGCATGGATCATATGGGGTTTTTGGGAAATACGTTGTCGGAGATCGCGGCGAATAAGGCAGGAATCATAAAGCCAGGGTGTACGGTGGTGACCATGAAGCAGAAGCCGGAGGCAGAGCAGGCGATTCAAAAACAGGCAGAGGTATGTGGCTGCCCGGTAGTGGTATCAGACCCGGGACAGGCGGTGAACCGGAAACGAGGACTTTTTTCTCAGACCTTCGATTATGGAAAGAGAAACGAGGTAGAGATTTCCCTGTCAGGCGAATATCAGTTTGCCAACGGAGCTCTGGCGCTGGAAGTGATTGATGTGTTGAAGGAAAAGGGATACAGGATTCCGGAAGAGGCTGTGAGAAACGGTCTTCGAAAAACGATCTGGATCGGACGATTCAGTGTGATCTCGAAGGAGCCATATGTGATTGCAGACGGGGCGCATAATCGGGATGCGGCCAAGAAGCTTGCCCGGACGATTGAGAAGTATCTTCCGGACAAAAGGCTGATCTATATTATGGGTGTACTGGCGGATAAGGAATATGATGTGGTGATCAAAAAAACTGCTGCATATGCATCAGAGATCATCACGGTAATGACGCCGGATAATGTCAGGGCGCTTCCTGCAGAAGATCTTGTCAGAGCCGTAGCTGTTCATAATCCCCACGTGCAGGCAGCAGACAGTATAAAGGCAGCCGTGGACCGGGCGTATGAACTGGCTGGAAAAGATGACGTGATACTGGCGTTTGGTTCCCTTTCTTATCTGGGAGCGCTGGTAAGGGAAGTACAGACAAGAATGCCATAAAGAAAAGTAAAGAATATTACAAATAACGAAGTGACAAAGTACGAAGTGCTTATCACAGGAACTGTTAACAGATTGAGATATAGATGGGAGATAAGAGATGACGGATTTACTGGAACTTAGGGATCAGATTGACGGGATCGATCGTGAGATCGTGAGATTGTTTGAAGAGCGGATGGAGGTCTGCAGGCAGGTTGCGGAGTATAAGATTGCCAATGGAAAAAAGGTATTGGACCGGAATCGAGAAATAGAGAAGCTGAAAGTTCTGGGAGGACTTACTCACAATGATTTTAACAGGCATGGAGTGCAGGAACTCTTCCAGCAGATCATGTCCATGAGCAGGAAGCTGCAGTACCAGCTTCTGGAGCAGGAGGGCGTATCAGGCAGCCTGCCCTTTACCCGGATTGATCAGATCGACCGGAAGAACTGCAGAGTGGTCTATCAGGGGGTGGAAGGTGCCTATCAGCATCAGGCGGCGCTGAAATATTTTGGAGAAGATGTGAATATCTTTCATATGGAAAGCTGGCGTGGATGCATGGAGGCAATCAAGGAAGGGATGGCGGATTATGCCGTCCTTCCCATTGAGAACTCTTCCGCAGGGGAAGTCAATGATATCTATGACCTTCTTGAAGAATACGAGAATTATATTGTAGGAGAACAGATTCTGGAGATCAATCATGCTCTGCTGGGTGTTCCGGGTGCGGAGCTTTCCGACATCCGGACCGTCTATTCCCATCCTCAGGCGCTGATGCAGTGTTCGGTCTATCTGGAACAGCAGCAGGGCTGGAGGCAGGAGAGTGTTGCCAATACGGCCATGGCAGCAGAAAAAGTGGCGGCAGATGGGGATAAGTCCCAGGCGGCTATCGGAAGCGTGGCAGCGGCAGAGCATCACGGGCTTCAGATCCTGAAGATGCCGATCAACCACAACCGTTTTAACTCTACCCGCTTCATCATCGTTACCAACCGGAAGATGTATGAAAAGGATGCGAAGAAAGTAAGTATCTGTTTTGAACTGCCGCATAAGAGCGGAAGCCTTTACAGTATCCTGTCACACATCATTTACAATGATCTGAATATGTGCAAGATCGAGTCCCGGCCGATTCCGGAGCACAACTGGGAATATCATTTCTTCGTGGATTTCGACGGCAACTTAAATGACAGCGCGGTGAAGAATGCCATTCGCGGAATCATGGAAGAGGCCGTGAATTTTAAGATTCTCGGAAATTACTGACAGGTGTGGCTGTCTTCAGTTCTTCAAGAAGAGAATAGGGAATGGATAAGCCGGATTTAATCCCTGTTCCCAGTGCGATATTCGGTTTGTTCTTTCCGTGAAAATCGGAACCGCCGGTGATGAGAAGTCCATACTGCTCCGCCAGAGAGCGCACAAAGGCCTCCTCAGAACCCCGGTTCAGGACATAGACTGCTTCGATTCCCATAAGGCCGGCTTCTTTCAATTCCTGAATAAGCAGATGAAGCTGCTTCCTGGACAGGGCATAGAGGAGCGGATTCGCCAGTACCGGGACTCCGCCGTGGGAGAGAATCAGACGAATGGCATCTTGAGGGGTTACTTCAGATTTGGGAACAAAGCAGGAAGCATGCTCTCCGAGATATTTGTCAAAGGCGATTCTGCGTGTCTCTACATAACCCTGCTCGACAAGCCATGCAGCCATATGTGCGCGGGTAATGACCGCATTCGGGAAATATTCGGAAAGACCATCGAGAGAGATGGGAAATCCGGTATACTCGCGGATGCGGTCACACATCTGATGGTTGCGGATATCCCGGGCTGCGAGAAAGCCATGGAGTTCTTGTTGGAAAGCTTTTGCATGATAGTCAATAAAATAGCCGAGTACATGAATATCCCGATGTAAAAAACGGGTGGAGAATTCGATTCCTGGAACGACTTCCAGTCCGGTGTTTTTAGCGGCACGGACTGCTTCATCAATCCCATCCGTAGTATCATGGTCCGTCAGTGCGAAAGCGGACAATCCGGTGGAAAGTGCCAGTGTGACCAGTTCCGCCGGAGTCAGAGAGCCGTCGGAGTAGCAGGAATGAACATGCAGGTCTATGGTTTTCATAAATAAAATCTCCTTAATCCATAAGTTTTTATCAGGCTAGAAGCCAGTTAGTGTCAGGATCGACTGACAGGCATTGTTTTTAATCTGGCCCGGATGTTTTATAGAAAGAGTATAACACAAATGAAAGAATTTTTAAAAATAGTATTTGGACTGGCATTTCCTATCGCGCTCCAGAACCTGATCAAGACGGGAGTGACGACAGCGGATGTGGTCATGCTGGGAAGAGTCGGAGAGACCGCGCTTTCTAGCGGTTCACTGGCCGGACAGGTACAGTTTGTCATGAGTCTAATGATCTTTGGTCTGACCTCCGGAGCGTCGGTGCTGACTGCGCAGTACTGGGGAAAGAAGGATGTGAAGACTATAGAGAAAGTGTTCGGCATGACGCTTTGCTTTATATCATGTGCAGGTATTGTCTTTTTTACAGCAGCAGAACTTTTTCCGGAACAGATCATGCATGTCTTTTCTTCAGAGCCGGAAGTGATTGCAGGAGGTGTTTCCTATCTTCGAATCGTAGCATTTAGTTATCCGCTGTCTGCATTCTGCACAGGGTATCTGTACTTGATGAGGAGCATCGAGCGGGCAAAGATCGGAACCGTTGTATTTGCCTGTTCCCTTGTGGTAAATGTAGTGATGAACGCAATTCTGATCTTCGGGCTTCTGGGAGCGCCTGCTATGGGGGTGCGTGGCGCAGCGTTGGCAACACTTCTGTCCCGCTGTCTGGAGTTCGTACTGGTCATATATTACATGTTGAAAGTAAACCGGCAGGTTCGGGTTCGGACAGGTTATTTTTTCCACTGGGACAGACTGCTTTTAAAAGATTTTCTAATCATGTCTATCCCGGTAGTATTGAATGAGACCCTGTGGGGCGCGGGAATGTCCGCAAATGCAGCGATTCTTGGACAGCTTGGAAGTTCGGCGGCAGCGGCAAATTCCGTAGTCCGGCTCATTCGGGAGCTTGTGATGGTCATGTGCATCGGCTTGTCTGCCGCCGCCGGTGTTCTGGTAGGAAAAGCAATCGGAGAGAAAAAACTGGATATGGCCGAAACATATGCCAGAAGAATGATGTGTCTAAGCATTGCTGTAACTATCTGTGCCAGTGGAACAGTGTTTTGTCTCCGCCATGTGATCATAAATGCGCTGACTCTGGGACCGGAAGCGAAGGAGTATCTGATTTTTATGCTGACAGTCCTGTCCCTGTATAGCCTGTGTCAGTCTGTGAGCTGTCCAATCGTCGTCGGCATACTCAGAGCGGGAGGAGATACCCGTTTTGGAATGCTTCTGGATGCAGGAACCCTTTGGGTGGGTTCCGTTCTGCCAGGATGGCTGGGAGCTTTCGTATTTCATCTGTCTGTAAAAGGAGTGTTTATCCTACTGATGCTGGATGAATTTCTCAAGCTTCCGTTAGCAGTCTGGCGATACCGGACAAAGGTCTGGCTGAAGGATGTGACGCGGTGACATGACTGAACCGTGACAGATATCAGACTGCAGCGTGGCCGGCAATCCCAAAAAAGATTGACATTTTGTCTCAAAAGGATATGATTGAGGATATGTGCGGAACTGTAGAAAATAAAAACAGCATCTGTCTGAAGAATGCCAGGAAGGGTTTCAGGACGCGGATGCGTCAGGAAATACTTCCAGATAAGGGGGCATTTTTCGGACAGATGCGGAACTATAAATAGGAGGATAAAATCATGGATTATGCAAAAGAATCATTAAGGCTTCATGGAGAGTGGAAAGGCAAGATCGAGGTAGTGGCAACGGTACCGGTGGCGACAAAGGACGATTTGTCATTGGCCTACACTCCGGGAGTGGCACAGCCCTGTCTGGAGATCCAGAAGGATATAGAGAAGAGTTATGAACTGACCAGACGTCATAATATGTGCCTGGTGGTGACAGATGGAAGCGCAGTACTGGGTCTTGGAGATATTGGACCAGAGGCAGGAATGCCAGTAATGGAAGGAAAATGCGTTCTTTTTAAAGCGTTCGGAGATGTAGATGCTTTTCCGCTCTGTATCAAGAGCAAGGATGTAGATGAAATCGTCAATACCATTTATCTGATCTCCGGAAGCTTTGGAGGCGTGAATCTGGAGGATATCGCCGCTCCAAGATGGTTTGAGATCGAGAAAAAACTGAAAGAGACGTGCGATATCCCGGTCTTCCATGACGATCAGCATGGCACGGCGATCATCACGCTGGCAGGTCTGACCAATGCCCTGAAGGTAGTGAAGAAGAAAAAGGAAGAAGTGAAAGTAGTTGTAAACGGCGCCGGAGCAGCAGCAATCTCCATTACCAGACTGCTTCTGACCGCAGGATTTAAAAATATCACATTGTGCGACAGGAACGGAGCAATCTATGAAGGCCGTGCCAATGGCATGAACCCAGTCAAGGAAGAGATGGCGAAAGTGACGAATCTCGAGAAGAAGCAGGGAACGCTTGCCGATATGCTGGTCGGTGCGGATGTCTTCATCGGAGTGAGCGCGCCTAAGATGGTGACCACAGAGATGGTGAAGACCATGAATAAAGATGCAGTTATCTTTGCCTGCGCCAACCCGACGCCGGAGATCTTCCCAGAGGAGGCAAAGGCGGGTGGCGCTAGAGTCATCTCGACCGGAAGAAGCGATTTCACGAATCAGATCAACACCGTGCTGGCGTTCCCGGGAATCTTCCGTGGAGACTTTGACCTGCGAGCGAGCGATATCAATGACGAGATGAAACTGGCAG
>CAMWMT010000151.1 GCA_947175375.1 uncultured Clostridiaceae bacterium
TAATGCTCTGTCAGATATTCATACAGCATAATTCTTCTCCTAACATATATATACGTCAATATTCTAGTTTTGTTATAAATAATATAACATGGATAAACTTGCACTGTCAATATTTATTATTTTCTACATAAATGGCACTATACTCATGAGCGCATTCATCTGTTATTTTCCTTGATACATGATGGCGTTCTCACTCTTCAAACGTCGAAAAAACACTGTCAGAAGTTCTTTTACTCCTTTCTTCAGATTGCCGTAGTTGACACATATTATGGAAACCGTCAGATCAAACTGTATTGACCTATTTTGGAATCAAAAGCGTGTTTTTAAACACTCCCCATGATTTTTACATAACTTTCTATCTTATCTCTCATCATATGAAATCCCTTTTCCATTTCTTTGATATCCATCCGATGAGTGATCAATTCTTCCGGTCTGATTTTTTTCTCTGACAGACGCTTTAATGCATAGTGCCAGTCATCCTCAGATGCATGCAGAAAGGAAGAATTCCAGCTTCCAGTCACGACCAGCTGATTTCTTAAAATCTTCCAGTACATATTTTTGGAAAGATTCATATCTGTAAACGGATTTCCGACCAATATGACCCTTCCCAAAGAAGCCATACTGTCTATCGCAAGCGCATAAGTCTCATTCTTTCCCACACACTCAAAAAAAACATCCGCGCCACAGCCACCTGTATGCTCCATGATCCACCGGACAGGCTCCCACTTCTGACTGTCACAGTAAGCATTTTCCGGTACTCCAAGTCTCAGGACCGCCTGTCTCTGATATTCTTTATTACCTATCACCAGAAGCTTCCCCACACCAGCCTCCAGTAAAAGCATTACTAACAAAAGTCCAATAGTTCCCAACCCGCACACCACCATAGTATTCCTGTACGAAATACAAAAGCGTCTCATCGCATGAACTGCCACTGCCATGGGTTCCAGCATGGCAGCTTCTTCAAAAGTTATCTCATCCGGCAATCGAATCAGATTCCAGACAGGAGCTGTCACATATTCTGCAAACGCTCCGTTTCTTCGCGATCCGAGATAGCTGTAATTCCGACACATCTCATAAAGCTTTTTCTGGCAGGACATACAGGTGCCACAGGGAATCAGCGGAAAGACACCAACTCTCTGCCCAAGCCACCCCGAATCAACCTCTTCGCCTGTGTCAACCACGGTCCCTGAAAATTCATGACCAGGTATAAGCGGATGGAAATAAGCGCCGTTCTGATATATCCTCGGAATATCGGATCCACATATTCCTGCTGCTTTCACCTGTATCAGAACTTCCCCCTTCTCAGGTACAGGTTTTCTGACTTCTTCAAAACGCAGGTCTCCAACACCATGCAGAACCCATGCTTTCATAAAATGCTCCTTTCCGATATTGCTGCCTGATACCGTTTTTCTTGGCACTTTCCTCTTTCATCTACGATCCGACAGAAACGTTCCAGATCCTCTTGCGTCGTGATCTTAAAATTTCCTTCATCTCCCGGTATCATAACAATATCCATTCCATCCAGAACGGCCGGTTCTGTGGAGCCATTGATCGCCCGGATCCTGTCTGGCAGAAGTTTCAGATTCGCGTCATAATATCTTCCAATCCGAAATACTTCCGGCGCCTGCCCGGCGTAGATCGTACTGCGGTCCAGAAGTTCTGCAACATGTTTTCCCCCGTCCACACTTGTATAAACAGTATCTTTCATGGGCAATACCGGCATCAGGCCATCATGGCCTTTTACCTTTTCCAGGCAATCCGTAATCTGTCCTGGGGACAGAAGCGGTCTTGCTGCATCATGGACCAACACATAATCACAATCCTTTGCATAGCTCCTGATATCTTCCAGCCCATGCAGGATGGAAAGCTGGCGGTTTGAACCCGGAATGGAAAATCCGTGAATTTTTTTCTTTTTATCTACAGTTTTCATCCAGTCCAGAATCAAAGCATGCCACGCAATATCTGCAACAATCTGAATAGCACCAACGTCCTCATGCTTCGATAATGTCTTTATACAGTAACAAAGGATTGGCTGGCCTCCCACTTTGATATACTGCTTCGGAATTTCTGCACAGAGCCTTGTCCCTGCTCCGCCAGACAGGATTAAGGCGATATTCATACAGTCCCTCCGGATGACTCATGCTCTCCCTGATCTTTGTCTTCTTCCATTGGCTCATTATTTTCCTGTTCATCGCTTCCTGCAGGTTCTTCAAGTCCGTCCAATTCATGTTCAACTTCTGGTATCCCGGAATCATCCGGGACTTCCACAGTTTCTGATGTTTCTGAGTCTTCCTGGTTTGCATCGGTTTCTGATGTTTCCAAGCCATCCGTATTCTCTTCGACTTCTGGCTGTTCTATATCTTCCTGCTCATCCGGCACTGCACTTACACTCCATGTAACCGTCACTCGTGGAGCCTCACCCGTTACCTCTGACCAGTCTCCGTTACTGTTGACAGCCCCCTCAAGCCAAAATCTGTATTCCCCAGGCACCCCTTCCATTTTCTCAGAACCCGGCAATGTCGTATGTATCACTGCGTCTGCCTCACCAGTAACAGGCACCGTACAATCTCCGTCCGTCAGAGCCAGATACAAACTGGCTTCCGAATCGTCTGTAAATGTATTATCATCTGTCAAGATGATCTTCTCTACAGAATCCGGAGAAATACTGACAGACAGCACAATATCCACGTCTGCTGTCCCCGTATTCGTAATCACAAGGGCGTCGCTGGCACTGCTGTAATCCTCTTCCACTCTTCCGTCATATCGCCTGAAAAAAAGCGTAGCCCTTTCTTCGAAGGTAAGATTACCATACGCTTCTCCATCTGTCTTACCGATCAGTCCCTGCGGATCCATGATAAAATCGAAGACATGATCTGTATTGACCGGGAAAAGTACCTGAAATACATCATCCTCTTCTGCCTGCACTTCTTCCGCTAAATTCGGTGCCATAAAGAAACTGCCTGACATCATTAAACCTGCCATTCCAAGTAATACAAATTTTTTTATATACTTCTTCAATATGCTTCCCCTTTCTTTTTTGCAATCAAAACCTGAGCTGCCGTATATCCTGCAGTACCTCTCCATAAGATCTGCCCTTTCCGAATAAAAGAGTTGTCCCCAGAACAAAGCCCCGAACTCCTTTGGGGGCATATTCCAGTATCTTATCTGCGCTGCATGCTCCGTCCCAGTAAATCTCAAAATCCATATCCTCTTTTAATGACAGCAGCTTTGTAATCTTTTTTCCCACATAAGGCAGATACATCTGCCCTGCATTGCCCGGGTTCACAGACATGACCAGAACCTTTTTCACAATGCGCAGCATTTCCATGACAGTCTCTACAGAAGTGCCTGGGTTGACAGCAATCCCCGGTATCATACCTGCATTGATAATGCTCTGCAGAGTCGTGGATGGATGATATTCCGCTTCTGGATGAATGTAGACTGTGTCGCCTTTACGCAGGTGTTCCAAAAACAAACCAATCCGGTTATTAGGATGCTCGATCATCAGATGTATGTCCAACGGCTTCTTTGTCGCTCCTGCTATATAACGCATGTCATTTAAGGACATGGCGAAATTAGGTACATACCTTCCATCCATAATATCAATATGGAAAGAATCAATACCTCCTGTATCCAGTTCTTTTACTTCCTTCTCCAGATTACCGTAGTCGGCACACATCATGGAGGCCATCAGATCAAACTGCATAAATCTACTCCTTTTTCTCAAAAACCTAAAAATCCTGATATAAGTCTGTTGGCTTTCGCTTTCATACTTATATCAGGGTTTTTATCTTTTTCTATATGTCTGTTATTCATTCAAGGCAAATCGCCTGTAATACAGTTCCGCATTTTCCAAAGTCAGATTAAAATACTTTTGAAGTTTTACAAGAATCCGGTCCACTGGCACTTTTTCTTCCAAATTCTCTAAGATCATTGCCCGAATCCCTTCTTCCAGACCATCCCGAAATACACACTCTCCTAACCCAGTCACATGTGTTACCTCCTTCCACAATGCCTCATTAGAGGAAAAATCAATGTACTCTGATACTGTATCCAGAAAGTCACTTTCATGCGGATACATGATTGCATTCAAAAAACGCAGAAGTTCGTACTCCTCGTCTCCTCTGCTTCCATTATACACCTTATCACCCAATTTGATAATCACCAATGTCATCAAATCGTAAAATTCTTTTGTAATTTTACAGTTGCTGGTATCTTTCGTATTTGTCACTTCATAGACTGAAATGCTGTTCTGCGCTTTCTTTGGAATATCGTCCCGGCAGATCCAGATACTGTAACACTTTTCCAACTGACCATAATCCGTTTCTTCAGTAACAAGAGAAAGTTGTGAAGACAAACTTCTTGCCAGATAATATATTCCTCTCTTCTCAATGGGATATCCTGGTCGGTAAGTCTTCTGGGACTCCAAATTCACATGAATGCTGACCAGCACATCATTTGACGAAAGCACCGGATTCTTCGCACGAAATGCCAGATCAAAATTAGAAGTTTTCTCATTCAACTGCGTGTATTCTGTACGATCTCCCGGAATCATTGTGTTTGTCCTTCCAGATGAGACTTCCTTATTGTTTGTAATTGAGTCCGGATCTATGAAATCCATGATTTCTTTCCGACTGTATCCTTTGTATTCGGTAACCACTTCTCCGAGGATGACAGCAAGCACTTCCCGATTATGTAAAAGGGATTTGCTCTGAACATCCAACCCGGCCATATCTTCCGTAAGCTGCATGGAACTTAAAACTTCCATGCTTCCTTTGACCTTGTCCATATGGTTCCTCCTGCAAATTATCGAACTGGTGTTCTTATTCATTATACAGCCTAATGGAAGGCTTGTCAATTGAAAGTATAAAGTGTTCTATCAGGCAGGTTATCTGATATAAGTATGAAATTGTCAAAGTGCAAAATTATGATAAAAACCCTATAAAACTTCTGCCTAAATCATACGTAAAGCCTCCACTATCCTCCTGCTGCTCTGATCGTCCTGATATTTATGCATGATTTTCCGCAATGCCTGACGTTTTTCCATAGTAAGATCAACTCCCGAAGCCACGTCCTTTACAAATGCGCAAAATCGACCAAAGGAATACAACTCCACTCCCGGAAGCCATTCCCTTAAATTTTCAAACACAAAACCCCTGCTCATTTTATATTCTTCCACATCCCCAAGTGTAAAACCAATGGGTCTGTCAAGCAGCATATAGTCAACCGCGACTGATGAATAATCACTAATGAGTCCATCCGCGTGTCCCAGAAGCTGATTAATCTGAATATCCTGGTCTGTAAGCATATCATTATCCAACAATACAATATGCCTCATTCTGATCTGCCCAATCTTTTCCGAATTCTGAAAAGGATGAAGCTTAATGATTACGACAGTATTCAGACTGTCTAGTAGCCAGTCTAATTCTTCAAATTTTTCATATGTATCTACAAGCGGCAGACCCGTCTGCCCTTTCAGATCATATTCATTCAATTGTGCAAGATTCATCCTTGCTGTCCGAAAAGTAGGAAGCCAGAAAATATATTTGCCTGCTTCTGGAATCTCCAGTCTCTCCAATGCATCTTCCAGCGGGTGGAACAGCCAGTCATCTTTAGCATATCCGGTCACCAGCACCTGATCTGGGCGAAGCCCGTAGATATCCTGATGAATTTTCGCATACAGGTCACTGATCACCATGGTATATTCATATCTCTTTTCGCACCGTACAAAATTGACTCTGGTCTTGAACCCGCATCCGTGCCACAATTGGATCCTGATCTGATCCTGACGGCTGTTTCTGGCAAAACCATAAGCATCGGTAAAAAAGAGATATCTGGCAAGACACAGTGCCCGGTAATAACGATCACGCTCTTCTTTGTCTTCTGACACAGACCAGTCAAAGGAAAGAAAAGAGACATTTTTTATGCTCTGATACTGCGTAAACTGCTGCGGATCTTTCACCAGCCAGACCAGTTCATATATGTCATTCAGATGCTCTGTCAGCATATATTCAAAAAGTGCTCTGGTGTTGTCTGTAAAATCCATCCCTTTTACATAAGAAGAAGCATGGGGTCCGCTACGGAACAGAACGATATTTTCCAGTTTCTGATCCTGGTACTGTTCTCTATAACTTTCTTCCAGCCTGGTTTCCCTACTGGCAAAATAATAGATGATTCCATGATAATTCTGAAGTTCCCTTAAGGATGCCAACTTCTCAAATGCTTCTTCATGATAATCACTGGTGATAAGAAGCACGGAGTCAGACCATTCGACCTGAGCGAGACAGGCAGAATCTTTTATGGCTATCTCTCTTCCTGCAACTACAGTCACTCCCTGATTTCGCCGAATATTATCTATAATCCCTACGATCCTGCCAGTCAGCATCGGATATTCTATATTTAGTTCCATCAAGTAGGAATCTGATCTCTCATAACAGTAGAGTTCTTTCTCCTTCAAAACCACAATATCTGATTCTTCCAGTCTTTTCAGCTTTATCATATCCAGCCGTTTACCTCCGCATATTTCCAGAAGATTTCCTTTTGTTCAAACCACCGGATCTTTTCCTCAGGCACCCCCAGTAATATCAGATCCTGCTTCACTTCCTGCGATTTCTGCGGATTCTTGATTGTAATCACGATCATGTCATATTCCATTGCTGCCAGTCTGTCCGCAGATACTGCCTGCTGAGAATCTGCGGACGAGATCTTCCGGTCATCTTCTACACGTGCTGTAA
>CAMWMT010000152.1 GCA_947175375.1 uncultured Clostridiaceae bacterium
GACATATTCACAGCTTCCGTCTGGAACGGCTGGATGAAAGAGGCAAGTGGTGCTACTGCGGATGTCTAGAAGGCCGCGGCTTCGATGAATGCGGGCAGAAAGGCTATGTGGAACTGGAGGTCAACAGGGGGAATGTGGTCTCCAGGTTTGTTCCGTTTGCCTGCAGGAACCTTCATGAAGTACCGGTTGATATTACAGGACTTATGACACAGGAGGAGATACAGCGAAGGATCCGGAAGACCGTACAGGGCATCCCGTCAAAGGATATTGTAAAAATATGCCTGACAGGAGAGACTGTCCCGGAGGCGGAGAAGGATGTGGTCTGGATCCGGAAATGGCTGGAGGAAGAATTTTATTTTCTGAAAGTGAAGGATGAGACATCACTCTTGATCCATCCCGAGGACTATCGCTATGACGTATCTTTGAGAGGAGAATTTGTCCGCCTGGTGCTGGCTTCTGATCTGCCGGATGAGGAGAAGAGGGAAATACTGCGCAGGGGCATCCGGGCTCTGGAAAGAGAGGGATAAGATGCGGATTCTCAGATTACATATTGAAAATTTTGGAAAACTGCATGATCTTGATATGGAATTTCAGGAAGGATTCCATGTGATCCGTGCGGAAAACGGCTGGGGGAAATCTACGCTTGCCGCGTTTATCAGAGCCATGTTTTATGGCCTGCCATGTACGACTAGACGTTCTCTGAAAGAAAATGACAGGAAGCATTATCTGCCGTGGCAGGGCGGAGCCTTTGGTGGAAGTATGGAATTTCAGATAGGGGACAAAGCATACCGGGCAGAGCGTTTTTTTGGGAAAAAAGACAAAGAAGATACCTTCGTACTGTATGATCTGGAGACAGGGCTTGTCAGTTCTGATTATTCAGAGCTTCTGGGAGAAGAACTGTTTCATGTGGACCGGGCGGCATATGGGCGGAGTAGTTTTTTTATGCAGCAGGATATTGCCGCCGCTCTGAATGATAGCCTGAATGCCCGACTGACGCATGTGGAAGAAGACGCCGGGGACATGAGGAATTATGAGCAGGCCATGCTTTATCTGGAAAATCAGATGAAATACTATCGAAAGACCGGAAACCGCGGTCAGATCGGGAAACTGGAGGAGCAAAGGAGAAGGGTACGGGAGGAACTTATAAAGTGCCGGGAGCAGGAAGAAGAGATCGATATATGGAAGAATCGGCTTGTATCTCAGAATCGACGGGTGGAAGAAGCTGCGGATACAGTGGGAAAGCTGGAGAAAAAGCTTCAGCAGACACAGGAGCACAAGCAGATAGAAAAGAAAAAAGCGCAGTATGATCTGTTGAAGAGTCAGGCAGAAGAAAAGCAGGAAGAACTGCAGAGGACAGCCGCCTCATTAGCGGAATATTCCAATACTCCGCCGAAAGAGAAAGAGCTGGATAAAGCCCGGGAGTGGATCTATCAGCTGGAGGGGTCCAGACAAAAAGAGGCAGAAGCGAAACGCCAGGTTCAGGATGCTGTCGCCTATATGGGAAATATGGAGGATGCAAGGGACGATCACGTGTCGCCTGGTATGATCTTTGGTATTCTGGCAGGTCTTTGCCTGATCCTTGGAGGCTTTTGTCTGTTCATGGGCTGGTATGTTGTGGGGATCATTGTCCTCGGAATCGCTGCTCTTGCTTTTCTGGCAGGATTTACGAAGGTTCGCAGATCCCATATGGAGAAGGAACATCTGGAACATCGGATTCAGGAAAGCCGTCAGCGGGTTCGGGAGGCAGAACGCGTGCTTCGTGAGACCGAAAAGAAGCGGGATAATCTTGAGAAAAAGATCAGTGAATTCCTGTCACTGCCGCGGCGTACAGATGTTGCGGAGATGGAACGCAGCTGGAAACAGATGCGCAGGGAAAGCCGGGATTACAGAGACCTGAAGCAGAAATATGAATTACAGAGAAAGGAAGCTTCCAGAAGTCGGGAGCTCTGGTTTCATTATAGAGAAGGCCTTTCAGAAAAAGAACGAAAGATTCTGTCTGCACCCCAAGGAGCAGTATCTGATCTGCAGGTATGGAAGGATAGGCTGAAAGACGGTCGGATACAGTTGAAACGCCTGCAGAAGGAGAAACGTGATATGGAGTATCGGATTGCAGGATTGCAGGAGGAAGCAGAGAGGCTGCCGGAGCTGGAAGAAAAAGGAGCCTGGTTGTCTGAGCAGATTCTGGAGGCAGAACGGGAGCATATGTTGCTGGAGCAGACAGCCAGATATCTGAAAATGGCACGGGAACAGTTTTCTGCCCGTTATCTGAGTGACCTGCAGAGCAGACTGGAGTATTATCTGCATATATTAAGACCGGAGCAGGAGTCTTTGCCGTCTCTGGATGTCACGCTTCACATGAACATACAGGAAGCAGGAGCGCTTCGGAGCATGGAATCTCAGAGTACCGGCCAGCAGGATCTTTATCATTTTGCGGCAAGACTTGCGATCCTGGATGTGCTGTATAGAGAAGAACAGCCGCCGCTGATCCTGGACGATCCTTTTGTAAATCTGGATACTGCCAGGCAGCAGCGGGTTATGGAACTTTTAACACAGCTTTCTGAAAAGCGGCAGATGGTCTATTTTACCTGCCGGAATAACGAATGATGTCTACACGCATACAGATAGGTCAGTGTGTGGATCAGTGTAGTCAGGATCCAGGATACCGGATAGGACAGCAGGAGCATGCTCTGTGTCGGAACCCATACGAAAGCAGTGGCAAGCCATACAATTCGGAACAGGCATACCCCGGACAGCGATACGATCATTGGAGTGATCGCGTATCCGAGTCCCCGCATGATACCCATAACAATCTCCATGACGCCGCACAGGAAATAAGGTACAGAGATCCATAGAAGGCGTGTCTTCCCGGCTTCGATGACAGCGGGGTCTGGAGAATAGATGGACAGAAGCGGGGTTCCAAGAAGGTTAACGCTGATTCCCATGATCAGCCCGACTACTGTCACAAGGCCAAGACCGGAGAACAGGATCTTTTGGATACGCTCCGGTCTGCCGGCACCAGTATTCTGGCTGGTGAAGCTTACGACTGCCTGGTGGACGGCGTTCATGGAGATATAGACAAACTGCTCAATACTTGCTGCAGCGCTGTTTCCCGCTACGACGACCGATCCAAAGGAGTTGATAGAAGACTGGATCAGTACGTTGGAGAAGGAAAAGAGAGAACCCTGTATTCCGGCAGGCAGGCCGATCTGCATCATCCTGCGCAGACGGTTCGGCTGGATATACAGTTTTTTCATATTCAGATGGCAGGGGCCATCCATCCGGCACAGGCAGATCAGGATCAGGACAGCGCTGATGCATTGGGCGATAATCGTGGCCAATGCCACACCGGCCACATCCATATGCAGGACGATGACGAAGAACAGATTCAGTATCACATTGACCACACCTGCTGCGGACAGGAAGTACAGAGGCCTTCTGGTATCTCCAGCAGCACGCAGGATGGCGCTGCCGAAATTGTAGGCCATGTTTGCAGGCATTCCAATAAAGATGATCTTCAGGTATAGGGCGGCTTTATCAAGTACATCAGAAGGAGCGTCCATCCGGACCAGCAGAGGCCTGCTGAAGAGGACGCCAATACCGATCAGCATAACGCCGGAAATCAGGCTTATGGTGACCGCCGTATGTACATTGTCCTGGGTTCCCTTTTCATCTCCGCTTCCAAGGGTATGGCCGACAGTTACATTGGCTCCGATGGATAATCCGATAAAGAGGTTGATCAGCAGATTGGTAAGGGAACTGGTAGAGCCGACTGCGGCCAGAGATTCATTGCCGGCAAATCGGCCGACTACGATCACGTCTGCGGCATTGAACAAAAGCTGCAGGCAGCCGGAAAGCATTAATGGCAGACTAAAAGCAATGATCCCGGGCATTATGGGACCATTGCACATATCGATCTTGTGAGATTTACCGAACATCTTTGTCCCTCCATTTTTTATGTTTTGTTGTTCTGTTGTCTGTATAAGGATCTCCTGAAAAGGATAACTACTAATATAGAACGTCTTTTCCCGTTCGTCAATAAGAAAAGAAGATTTTGCTGATAAAAAATCATTGGAAAAAGTAATTGAATTTCATGCGTATTTTACATAGAATAGATATATCTGGTGTTTGAAAATTGCCGGAAAAGTATGATAAACGGCATATGGGCCGGTATTCTATGAGGGCAAGAGTTTAATGCCGTTTATAGAGATGGAATCTGCAGAAAGAGAAGGGTATGAAAATGAGAAAGAACGGCGCGGTGAGAAAACTGACGGATAACCCGCATCTGAATCTGTATCATATCGATGCAGTGGATACAAAAGGAGTTCCTTTTGATTATTATTTTGCTTCCCGGAATCCGGAGGAAAGGCTGAAGATCTTTACCGGAAGCCTGGAACCGGAAGGAATTGTGGTTTATGCCCTGACCCGGGAAATCTCTCCCCGCCTGGTCGTGATCAAAGAATACCGTTATCCGCTGGATGCAGAGATCTATGCGCTCCCGGCAGGTCTTGTGGATCCGGGGGAGACGTCCGGGATGGCAGCAGTCCGGGAGATGAAAGAAGAGACGGGATACCATTTTACAGAATATACAGGAGGCTCTCCCTGCTTTCGTCGTCCGTTCTATATGGGGCCGGGATTTACTGACGAGACAAGTTGTGCAGTATATGGAACAGTAGATGTCTCTGCTACAGAGAACCCTGCTGCCTGTGAATCCACGGAACAGATCCGGACGATACTTGCAGATAAAGAACAGGTGAGAAGGATTCTGTCAGAGGAAAGAGTGTCTCTCAGATGCGCTTATCTAATGATGCAGTATCTGCAGATGGAAGATGTAGCCCCCTTTGCCTTTTTGGAGTGACCGATCTGATTCCGGAGGAGAGTGATTGACAGGGGTTTTGGAAGGACATTTACTGCCGTTTATATATGCGCATGATCGAAAAGATTTGCAGGCAATAAAATGTATAACGAGTGAGCACACCATTACACATCATTAAAAATGGAAGATGAATGTGCTCACAAGTATGAATGCATGGAATACAGGTTCAGGAAGGAGAAACAGATGAATTACAGAGAAAAATACGAACAGTGGTGTACAGACCCAATCTTCGATGAGATGACGAAAGAGGAGCTTCGGAAGATCGCGGGAGATGAGAAGGAGATCGAAGATCGTTTTTATAAGGATCTGTCCTTCGGGACTGGAGGACTTAGGGGTGTGATCGGAGCCGGGACCAATCGGATGAATGTGTATACCGTAACGAGAGCTACGCAGGGACTGGCAAATTATATCCGGAAGCAGGGCGGAGAGGGGAAAGGAGTGGCGATCGCCTTTGATTCCCGGAATGGGTCTGTGGAATTTTCCGAGAAGGCGGCACTCTGCCTGAATGCCAACGGGATCCGTACGTATCGCTTTGAGACGCTGCGTCCCACGCCGGAGCTTTCCTTTGCGCTCCGGGAGCTTGGGTGTATCGCTGGCATCGTCATTACAGCAAGCCACAATCCGCCGGAATACAATGGATATAAAGTGTATTGGGAAGACGGCGCGCAGATTACGGCGCCCAAAGATAAAGAGATCATTGCTGAGGTCCGTGCGGTGACAGATTTTGCATCTATCCGGATGATGGAACGGGCAGAAGCAGAGGAAAAAGGACTCTTCCGGGTTATCGGGCGGGAGATCGATGACCGCTATATGGAAGAACTGAAAAAACTGGTGTTAAGCCCTGATTCGATTCGGAAGATGGCAGACAGCCTGAAGATCGTCTATACGCCGCTTCACGGGACAGGCAATCTTCCGGTGCGGCGGGTGCTTCGGGAGCTTGGGTTTACTAATGTACAGGTAGTTCCTGAACAGGAATTGCCAGATGGCAATTTTTCCACTGTATCCTATCCGAACCCGGAGGATCCCAAAGCCTTTACCCTGGCGTTGAAGCTGGCGAAGGAGACCGATGCGGACCTGGTACTGGCAACGGACCCGGATGCGGACCGGCTGGGAGTCTATGCAAAAGATACAAAGACTGGAGAATATATTTCCTTTACCGGAAATATGTCCGGGCTCCTGATCGCGGAATATGAGCTGTCTGTTCGCAGGGAACTGGGAAGGCTTCCGAAGAACGGCGCGCTGGTTAAGACCATCGTATCTTCAGATATGGCAGACGGAATCGCGAAAGAATATGGTGTGGAGGTCATTGAAGTGCTGACCGGTTTCAAATATATCGGTGAGCAGATCAAATTCTTTGAGCAGACCGGGTCCCATGAGTATCTTTTTGGATATGAAGAAAGCTATGGCTGTCTGGTAGGGACTCATGCAAGAGATAAGGATGCAGTCGTGGCGGTCATGGCACTGTGCGAGGCAGCGGCTTATTATAAGGAAAAGGGTCTGACTCTCTGGGATCAGATGTTGAATATCTACGAAAAATACGGATATTATAAGGAAGATCTGGTGTCCATCACTATGAAGGGTGTGGATGGCGCAGAGCGGATCCAGAAGATCCTGGCAGATATGAGAAGCAATCCTCTTCAGAAGATTGGGGAGTATGGAGTGGTCGCACTTCGGGATTATGAAGCGGATACCCGTCTGGAGCTGGCTACTGGTAAGGTGACGCCGACAGGGCTTCCAAAATCCAATGTGCTTTATTATGAGCTGGAAGATGGGGCATGGTGCTGCGTGCGGCCGTCCGGGACAGAGCCGAAGGTAAAATTTTATATGGGAGTAAGAGAAGAC
>CAMWMT010000153.1 GCA_947175375.1 uncultured Clostridiaceae bacterium
GTATATTTATAGACGCCTGCATCCTCCAGTACCTTTACGAATACATTGCCGATCTCCTGCTGAAGAATTGCTTCTATATTCTTCTCTGTGATGGAATTATACCGGGGAAGGAAATCCGATACCCAGTCAGCGTGTTTTTCTAGAGTCTCATTGGAAGCTACATCCTTTCCGGAAAGGATATATTCCTTCAAAAGCGCCATCTCATCTTTTAACCGCGAAGGAAGCACTGCCAGTCCCATGACCTCAATCAGCCCGATGTTTTCCTTTTTGATATGATGCAGTTCTGCATGGGGATGATAGACCCCCAGAGGATGTTCTTCGGTCGTGATGTTATTCCGAAGCGTCAGATCCAGCTCATAGATCTCGCCAACCTTCCGGGCAATCGGGGTGATTGTATTATGGGGTTCCCCATCCGTGCATGCGAAGATGAAAGCATCTTCGTCTGTATATCCGCGCCATACTTCCAGCACATGAGTCGCCAGATCGATCAGCCGCTTCTCATCCCTGTGACGGATCCGGAGAACGGATAGCGGCCACTTTACAATGCCGGATTCTACATCTTCATAGCCAGGGATCGTGACCGGATGTTCGATGGGGGCTTTTGCCATGGCAAAGGTGTAGTTGCCGCCCTGGAAATGATCGTGGCTTAAGATGGAGCCGCCTACGATCGGGAGATCTGCGTTGGATCCCAGAAAATAGTGGGGGAACTGCTTTACAAAATCAAACAGCTTGATAAAAGCAGGCCGATCGATCTTCATGGGAGTATGCTCTCCATTAAACACGATACAGTGTTCATTATAGTAGACATAAGGCGAGTACTGGAATCCCCAGTGACTGTCATTAATAGTGACTGGAATGATCCGGTGATTCTCTCTTGCAGGATGGTTGACTCTGCCGGCATAACCTTCATTTTCCATACAGAGCAGACATTTTGGATAGGAACTGGCCTTTGCATTTCTTGCAGCTGCGATGGCCTTGGGGTCCTTTTCTGGTTTGGACAAGTTGATGGTGATGTCGATATCGCCGTATGAGGAAGCCACCTTCCATTTCTGGTCCTTGCATACCCGGTAGCGGCGGATATAATCACTGTCCTGGCTCAGTTTATAGAAATAATCGGTTGCCTCCTTCGGGGAGCTTTGATATTTTTCCCAAAAGGCCTGACGGACCTGTGCAGGTCTGGGGACCAGGCAGTTCATGATCCGGGTGTCGAAGAGGTCCCGGTAAGCGATGCTGTCCGGGATCAGTTCCCGACGGCAGGCTTCGTCCAGCAGTTCCTGCAGGATCTGCTCCAGAGATATTTCCGGAATCTCTGCCGGTTCTTCATAGTCGTCTTCGTGAAATAAGTCCAAAAGCAGATTGGTGGTATATATTTTTTCACATTCCGGCGTTAGCCCGGTATCGATTCCGTACCGGACCAGAGCCGCGATCTGTTCTGATAGCATGATATGTCCTCCTGTATATTATTCGTTCAGTGCATGTGCCCCGTCACCGATATCAACAACATAGAATTCCGCTTTGATGCCGGTCTTTTCTGTGTAAGCTTTGTCCAGGGTCTGAATAAACAGGTCTACGGAATCGTTCTTTACAATGCTGACGGTACATCCGCCAAATCCGCCACCGGTGATGCGGGAGCCCAGGACACCCGGTACCTGCCATGCCAGTTCTGCCAGAATATCGGTTTCTTCGCAGGAAGTCTCATAGTCGTCCCGAAGAGAGACATGGGAGTCATTGATGAGCTTTCCGAAGGTCTCGATCTCGTTTGCTTTTAAGGCCTCCACTGCATGGATCGTGCGCTGGTTCTCATAGACGGCATGCTTTGCACGCTTCTGGCAGATAGGATCTGTGATGGCATCTTTATACTGTTCAAACTCCTTTTCGGTCAGATCGCCCAGAGTCTGAATGTCCACAACAGCCTGCAGGGCTTTTAATGCCGCTTCGCTCTCATTTCTTCGGTCATTGTAAGCGGAAGTGACAAGACTGTGCTTGACATTGCTGTTCGTAATGACAATCTTGGCGTCCGGAAGTTTTACTGGTGCGTATTCATACTTCAGCGTGTTGGTATCCAGGAAAATCGCACAGTCTTTTTTGCCCATGGCGGAAGCGAACTGATCCATGATCCCACAGTTCATGCCATTGAAGTTGTTCTCGGAATACTGTCCGATCAGCGCCAGGTCCACCATGGAGATATCAAAGCCAAAGGTGTCCCGGAGCATGAGCCCGGTCAGAACCTCCAGAGAAGCGGAAGAAGAGAGTCCGCTGCCTGCCGGAATGTCTCCATAGAACAGGATGTCGACACCTTTTTCCAGATGATAGCCCCTCTTTTCAAAAGTCCACATAATTCCCTTTGGATAATTCGTCCATCCAGCTTCCTCGGACGGAGTCAGCTCATCCAGAGAAGACTCCATGATTCCCATGCTGTCAAAATTCATGGAATAGAGACGGAGCCTGCGGTCCTGTCTGGGACGAATGATGCCATAGGTTCCGATCGTCAGTGCACAGGGAAATACATGTCCTCCATTATAATCTGTATGCTCTCCGATCAGATTGACACGTCCGGGTGCAAAGTAAGCTTTGATATTGCCTTCGCTGCCGAACAGTTCGGCAAATTTTTCTTTCAGTTCCGATACATTGACTGCCATGATGATTCCTCCTTGTTCTTTCTCACAGTTGACATTCCTTATGATTACACTATAATGAGATATGGAAGGAAATTCAAGAAGTATATTCTTGTAAAATAGAAGGATATTGAGAATTTATGCGTTTGCAGATTGACAGAGAGAAAAAAGAGATCAAACAGCACGGAAGCTATGAATTTCCGGTGCTGGTAAGCTATGAACGGTTGTCCTGGTTTGACACGGGAGAATTTCCCTGGCACTGGCATCCGGAGATTGAACTGACCCTTGTGATGGAAGGGGAGATTGTCTATCAGGTCAATGACAGCCTGTATCACCTGAAAGCCGGAGAAGGACTGTTCTGCAATACAAATGTACTGCATTCCGGACATGGAGAACGGTCAGGTGACTGCAGTTACCTGTCAGTGACCTTTCACCCAAGACTTTTATATGGTTATCGTTCCAGTGTGGTACAGACAAAATATATGGATCATATTCTGAAGAATCCGTCTCTGGCTTCGATTCACTTTGTTCCGGAGGTGGACTGGCAGAGACAGGTGCTGGAACAGATGGAAACGATACGGCTTCTGGACCGGGAACATCCGACATCGGAGGAACTTCAAATCCAGATTGCCCTGCTTCAGATTTGGAAAGAAATCTATGAACATGTAGAAATAGATGGAACGGGATTTGCAGAGAATGGAAGGGACACCGAGCGCATCCGCCGGATCATGGAGTATATTCAGGAGCATTATGCAGAGAAGATCACACTGGAGGAACTGGCAGATCAGATTCATCTGTGCCGGAGCGAGAGTTGTCGTCTGTTCAAGCGTTATATGAAGGAATCCATGTTTGATTATCTTCTGAATTACCGGGTAGAACGGAGCCTGGAGCTTCTGCGGCATTCAGCTCTGGACGTGACACAGATCGCTGGGCAGACCGGCTTTGCCAGTCCGGGTTATTACTCCAGGATCTTTAAGCGGAAAATGGGATGTACGCCCCTGGAATACCGGAAGAATCACAGATAAAGAATATATACTCGTGAATGAAAAGATTCGCAGGCAATGAAATGTATAACGAGTGAGCACACTGTTATGTACCATGAAAAATGGCAGATGAATGTGCTCACGAGTATAAAAAACACGAAGAAACTGTCAGGAAATGCCGTCCTGGTTGTATGATAAGCAGTGCTGTGTGGATTGGAGCGGACTTAAGAACAGGCTTTGTCTGTCTCAAGCGGACATAATATGTCCGAATGAGGCAGACAAAGCCTGTTCTTAAGTCCGATACATTCCATACGAGCGCTTATCACACAGCCGGGGCGGCATTTCCTGACCCCAGCATATTCTGGCAGTTACAGACTTTTTAAATCTACCTTATAGTCTTCGCCGCCTTCACCATTGATGGTATAATAAGCAGCCTGCTCCTCGACATTGATATAGATATTCAGTGCGGAAGCCTCCAGGCCTTTTTCTTTTACCGCCTTTTTTACAGCTGTCTGAACATCAGTCATCGATACGCTTAATCCGCCCATCTCAACACATACCGTAGTCTTGCAGGGAGCTTTTCGAGTAGTTGCTTTTTTCTCAGCTGTTTTGGCAGCAGTAGTCTTCGTTTTTGTCGTTTTCTCTTTTGCAGTCGCAGCAGTGGTTACAGCAGCTGCATCCTCAGTCTTCTTTTTTCTTGGCATTTTTCATTTCCTCCTCATAAAACATATCAACATATGTTGTCTTCTTCAAGTCAAAACCACGCAAGTCCTGTCCATTATAGGCTTGAAAGAAATATTTGTCAAGAAATCATGAGTTTGCCAGGAGAGGGCTGTCCGGGCAGGCGGTTGTTCAGAAGGGCAGATGTCTTTGTGATGACGTCGTAAATCCTGGTATCTTGAAATGATCCGACCTATAACAAATTGCCATACATCTGTTCATAGACTTTCCTATATACAAGATGATACAATAGATATATGAATATATCATCAGGAAGGAATAGACTGATTATGGGCGAAATAAAAAAAGGTCTCCTGGCAGTCAGCTTTGGAACCAGTGTCAATGCTACCAGGGAAAAAACCATTGATGCTATAGAGACGGATTTAAAAGGGGCATTTCCGGAATATACATTGTACCGTGCATGGACGAGTAAGATGATCATTAAGAAACTAAAAAAAAGGGACAATATCTGGATCGATACCGTAGCGGAAGCCATGGAGCGAATGATCGCAGACGGTATCACGGAGGTGGTCGTACAGCCAACCCATGTGATCAACGGGATCGAGAATGATCAGATGATCGCAGAAGCGCTTGCCTATCAAGATCATTTTGCATCCATCTGTTTTGGCGCGCCGCTTCTTACCAGCGAAGAAGATTCCTGTGCTGTGATTAAAGCGGTCATGGCAGAATTTGGAAGTCTTTCTAAAGAGGAAGCACTGGTTTTCATGGGACACGGTACCACACATTATGCCAATTCCATCTATGCTGCTCTTGATTATAAATTCAAGGATATGGGATATCCCAATGTTTTTCTTGGGACTGTGGAAGCTTATCCGTCCATGGAGACACTGATGAAGCTGGTCCATGCCTATGGTGCAAAACGTGTGACTCTTGCGCCATTTATGGTAGTAGCCGGCGACCATGCCCTGAATGACATGTCTGGTGAAGACCCGGATTCCTGGCGGAACCAGTTTGAGTCATCAGGTTTTATGGTGAGCTGTGTTCTCAAGGGACTTGGAGAATATCAGGGTATTCGAAATCTCTACATAAAACATGCACAGGACGCTTTATAAAATTTCTGCCGACGGACTTTACAACAGAGGAAAAGCTGCGGGGCCGGAAAATGATGCCATATGGATTGGAAAGCGTTTTTTGGTCCTGCGATATACCATGTTAAGCGCTCGCTAAGATCAGACAGATCGTTCGAAAAACCATTCAAAAATTCCATATACAGGCAGGAAAACTCTTGTTTTCTTTCTAAAAAAAGAGTAAACTGAAGTCAGGAATCATCCTGAGCGATAAAAAAGCAGGGCATCTTTCATTGTATGGATGTGCTGCAAAATTTACGTGAGAAAATATGGGAGAGGGGAACGCATATGTTTGTTGCATTTCTGGTGCTCTGGATCATCTTCAATGGCAGGATCACATTGGAGATCCTGCTGATTGGGCTTGTTCTGAGTGCTGTTCTGTTTGCATTCTGCTGCAGGTTTATGAATTACAGTATTCGCAATGATCTGAAACTGTACCGCTTGGCGCCCATGGCAGTCCGGTATGTGGCAGTCCTGATCATTGAGATTCTGAAAGCCAATCATCAGGTGCTCTTTTTTATCCTGACACCCAGATATCAGGTAGAACCGAGGATCGTTCATTTTACTTCCGGTCTGAAGTCGGAATTTGCAAGAGTGGTTCTTGCCAATTCCATCACCCTGACACCAGGGACGATCACTGTCAGTATGGAGGGAAATGAATTCTATGTACATTGTCTGGATAAGGAATTTGCAGAAGGGCTGGAAAGTTCCATCTTTGTAGAGCTTCTGGAGAAGATGGAGGCGGTTGGTTATGTATGAGAATGTATATCATATATTTTTGCTTGCCTGCATGATCATCATTGCGGTCCTGATCATGCTGTGTCTGCTTCGGGCGATCCTGGGGCCAAGACTTGCGGACCGTGTGGTGGCAGTCAATATGATCGGTACCATGACGATCGTTGAGATTGCCATGTTTGCGCTGTATCTGCGGGCGGATTATCTGTATGACGTCTGTCTGATCTATGCAATGATCAGTTTCCTTGCGGTTGTGCTTCTGACGAAGATCTATGGGGGAGCTTATCAGGAGCGGAAGGTCAAGGGAAATGTATTTCTGCGCGCGGAGGAAGAAGAGGAAGAAGAGGAGGAAGAACTGTGATGGCATGGGTGCAGTTGATCGTCGGGGGAATCTTTATCGTGATCGGAATTCTGATCATGTGTGCAGGGGTGATCGGAGTCTATCGGTTTCATTACGTTCTGAACCGGATGCATGCCTCCGCTATGGGAGATTCCATGGGAATCCTATTTTCGATTTTGGGACTTGCGATTCTGAGCGGTTTTCAGTTCGGGACTTTGAAGC
>CAMWMT010000154.1 GCA_947175375.1 uncultured Clostridiaceae bacterium
TTGGCAGCTCTTTTGATTCTCCACTTACTGGCAGGAGCTCGCCGCTCTTTGAACAGATTGTCTGTTCCTTTTTATTATATGCAAAAATAAGTTATAAATCAACATAAATTTTTGCCGGGATAGTGAAAACTTGAAATGATATGAAAGATACTGTACAATGGCTGTATATTACTAAAGGGAATCATTTCACTGACATGGAGGAACAGAAAATGGCTTTGGAGCAACTGTATGACCTGGCGTTTCAATATAAGAAAACGAAATTGTGGGAAAGAATTCGGGAATCACAGATCTTTGCTGTGAAGCTGTCTGACGGCAGGACAGGTTATATCTCTGTTATGGCACCCAATGGCGAGTACCATGCAATAAATTTGTATATAGGAGAAGAAGGATTCCGGACTCTGCGCACGAGGTGGAAGGTAGCTGGTTATATGATATTCGATCTGGATTATCAGGAGCATTTGATGGGACAGGATTGTCTGCAGTGTGCTTTTGAGAAAAAAGCCGGGATGTCTCCGGAGGAGTATGAAGAGGTGAAAGCCTATACCCGTTCTCATGGTATCAGGTTGGGCGGCAAATATACATATCCTAAATTTTTGAAGCTGCAGCCGTACTGTATTCCATGGTATCTGCAGCCACAGGAAGAGGAATGTCTGTGTCAGGGGCTGGCGGCGGCTGTTGAGATGGCAAGGCTTCTGGATGAGGCAGAGCCGAATGCGTTATGTCTGGAGGATTTCCATGGTGAGACAAAGGAAATTCCAATGCTGGAGCAGAAAAACGGGAAGTTTATTCTGCAAATGACAGCGGTTCCTGAGGATGAGCCGGAAATCTGGCCGGTGCCAAAGCGGTACAATGATATCGCAATGGCAACCTTAAAAAAGATGAAAAAGAAGGGAGTCTGGCAATGTGAGATTATACGGATGCCAAACCCGGTTCAGGATAATCCGGAAGATGTACCGGCTTTTCCTGTATTTCTTCTGGCGGTCGAGACCGGTTCCGGGTGTGTTTTGCCTTTAATGCCGGTAATACATTATGAAAACAATCCGGAAGAGCTTTTTGATCAGATGCTGGATGCCTTTGTGAAACTTGGCACATGTCCGAAAAAACTGGAAGTACGCGATGAGCGTACCTGTGCATTTGCAAAAGAATTTTCTGATAAACTGGGTGTTCCTGTTACGATTGAAGATACAATGCCGGATCTGGACGATGCAAAATTTGATTTTCTGGACAACGTGTGTATGAGCGAGAACGGGCAGATGGATGAATTTATGCAGCTTCTGGATATACTGGGGGATTTGGACGACAGCGATCTTCCGCAGGAAATTGCCGGACAGCTTAAGCTGCTTAAAATGCTGGAGAAACAGGGGCTTATGCAGGATCTTCTGTCGGGTGCATTTCCAGAGATGGGATCAAAGGATACCAGCAGAAAAAACAATAAGAAAAAGATCAGTAGGAAAAAGGCGGCAAATGAATCATATGTGATCAGTGTTTCTCTTGGAAGAGGATGCTACCGCCATATACGGATTTCAGGAAAGAGCACATTATGGCAGCTGCATTGTGCGATTCTGGATGCATTTGATTTTTATGATGATCATGCTCACGCATTTTTTATGGATAATAAAAAATGGAGTGACGTGGACAGTTATTATACGGAAATGGCAGCAGATGGAGAGCGCACAACTGAGAAGTATCGGTTGAATCAGGCAGGATTCTATAAAGGGATGCCGTTTAAATACGTGTTTGATTTTGGAGACGAATGGACCTTCCAATGCAAGGTGCTTCGGGTGGAAGAGGGCGATTCGGGTGCCCCAGTAATTATTAAGAGCAAGGGGGATGCGCCTTCTCAGTATGGATATTGGGACGATGAATGGGAAGATGAGTAGATTCCATATACTTCTTTTTTCAACCTTTTGTTTTGATTCCTATGCAATATCAAAGTATGAATCCGGCAGCAGCGCCCCGCTGGTTCCCACCACTGCCGCGGCAATCCGGTTGGCGTCAGCAACAGCCTCTGCCATAGATGCGCCCTGCTTCAGTCGGGCGATGATTGTTCCAATATGGGAATCTCCGGCACCGATGGTATCAACAGTCTGTTCCGCCTTCACACCGGGAACAAAGGCGGCTTTATCAGTTGATTTGTAATAGGCTCCCTGTTCGCCCAGGGTGACGATGACTGCATTGTGAGTTTTTTCATACAGGGCCTGGGCGGCTGCCTCCACGGTGCCTTCTCCCGTGTATTCCAATGCCTCTTCTTCATTGAGGTGCAGGATGGGAGAGAGGGCGAAGATCCGTGAGAGGATTTCGCCGGAGAGAACCCGGATTCTGGGTCCAGGGGCAAAATAAACCTGGAGTGCAGGGTGGTCTTCCAGAAACCGGACAATATGTGTTCCGGTACTTTCCTCGATCTCCAGGCCGCAGATATAGGCACTGTCGATGGTATCCGCGTCCAGCAGCTCAAACCATTCCGGGCGGAAACGGTATTCCGCTCCACGGTGGCAGACGAAGGTGCGTTCCCCGGAAGCTTCCACAAAGCAGTAACAGCATCCGTTTTCCTGTTCCGGTGTGGGGATGGGACTTTTCACTCCTTTTTCAGACAGGGCTTCCCGGACGAAATGCCCATAGGTGCCCTTTCCTATGGGAGAGAATAGGATATAGGGAACCTGATAGAGACGGATCATATTGGAGACGTTGTAGGCACAGCCGCCCAGAGACATGGTCTGGCCGATCACATGGACGTCCTCACTGGTCTTTGGCAGATGATCAAGATGGATGATCACGTCCGTGACGGTGGAGCCGATGACTAATACCTGTTTCATAATGAAAAATCCCCCTGTATCTTCATATAACTGGTATATATCTTACCACAGGAAAGGAAAAGAGGAAAGTATATGGACAAAAATAAGACAAAAGTTTTAATGGTCAATGGCTGTATCCGAGGCAGAGAATCCCGGACGTGGCGCCTTGCGGAGGTTTTTCTGAGAGAGATGAGAGGAATCGGGGAGGGGATATTCGACTATACGCAGCTTGATCTAGCACAGATGCCTCTGAAACCATTGACCGGTGAGTTTTTTGAGGAGCGGCAGAGATTTCTGGAGAAAAATGACCGGACACATCCGCGGTTTGATCTTGCCCGCCAGTTCGCGCAGGCAGACCGGATTCTGGTGGCAGCTCCCTTCTGGGATCTGAGTATTCCGGCGATTCTCAAGCTGTATATTGAAAATATCTCTCTGGATGGCATTACTTTTGGATGCAATGCGAATGGCATGTATGGCATGTGCAGGGCCAGGGATATGCTCTTTTTTACCACCCGGGGCGGATTCTATGGGAATGGCCCCATGGAACAGGGTGCCCGGTATCTGAAAGCTTTGTGTGAGATGTTCGGAATCCCGGAATTCCGCTGTATCTGTGCGGAAGGGATGGATTTCGAACCGGAGCGGGAAGAGGAGCTGATGGCACATGCTGTGGAAGAAGCGAAAGAAGCCGGTCGGGTATACTGGTGCTAAAAAAATGTGCAAGATGGCTCTGGTCAAAACCAGAGCCATCTTTGCGGATACAATTATATATAACCCATTATTTGGAGAACATCTTTTTTGCCTGTGCCACGATGTTATCGGAGCAGAGGCCAAATGCTTTCAGAAGCTCACCAGCAGGTCCTGAATGCCCGAATTCATCATTGACGCCGATGCGTTTTACCGGAGTCGGGCAGTTTTCGCTGAGGAAGGAACTTACCGCTTCGCCCAGACCGCCGATGATACTGTGTTCCTCTACCGTGATGACTTTACCGCACTTTTTAGCAACTTCCAGAACAAGTGCTTCGTCGAGCGGCTTGATAGTCGCCATGTTGATGAGAAATACGGAGATTCCTTCATCTGCAAGTGTCTTTGCTGCTTCAATGGCTTCCGGAACCATGATGCCGGTCGCGATGACTGCGATGTCTGTACCTTCCTGCAAGACTTCGCCCTTGCCGATCTCGAACTTGAAATCTTCGCTGTGGAAGACCGGAGTCGCGGCGCGGCCAAAGCGCATATAGACAGGTCCGTTCATCTCATATGCGGCTTTTACCATGGCTTTTGCCTCCACATCATCGGAGGGACACATAACAGTCATGCCAGGGATCGTTCGCATCAGCGCGAAATCTTCGCAGCACTGGTGGGATGCTCCGTCTTCTCCTACGGAGATACCACCGTGGGTCGCGCCGATCTTTACATTTAGATGCGGATAGCCAATCGTATTTCTGACCTGTTCATAAGCCCGTCCTGCGGCAAACATCGCGAAAGTGGAAGCGAAGGGGACCAGTCCCATGGTGGAGAGACCGGCTGCTGCGTTGATCATATTTGCTTCTGCGATACCGAAGTCAAAGTGACGGTCAGGATAAGCTTTCTGGAAGATGGATGTTTTGGTGGCTCCCGCAAGGTCCGCATCCAGCACGACCAGGTTCTTGGCGGTTGCTCCCAGTTCTTTTAAAGCGTTTCCGTAGCTGTCGCGTGTAGCGACTTTCTTCATATCAGCCATGATCTATGCCTCCTCTATCTGCTTGCGGGCGGCTTCCAGTTCAGCCATACCCTGTGCGTACTGTTCGTCGTCCGGTGCCTTGCCGTGCCATCCGGCCTGATCTTCCATGAAGGAAACACCTTTTCCTTTGGTCGTGCTCATCAGGATGGTTGTCGGTCTGCCCTGACCATGGTTTGCGTGGAATTTTTCAAATGCATGTTCCATGTCATCAAAACTGTGTCCGTTGATCTTGAGCACATCGCATCCAAACGCTGCGAATTTGGCGTCAACCGGTTCAGAATTCATAACGTCGCAGGTGCGCCCGTCAATCTGCAGGCCGTTGATGTCTACGATGATACATAAGTTATCCAGTTCATAATGGGCAGCGCTCATGGTTGCTTCCCAGATCTGTCCTTCTGCCAGCTCGCCGTCGCCCACGATAGAATATACATTGATATCTTTGCCCAGATATTTTGCGCCTTTCGCCATTCCCACAGCAGCGGAAAGCCCCTGGCCAAGAGAGCCGGTGGACATATCCACGCCGGGTACCGTGTTCATGTTCGGGTGTCCCTGCAGATAGGAATCTGCGTGCCGCAGGGTGGGAAGGTCTTCCACTGGAAAATAACCGCGCCACGCCAGAGCGGAATAAAGCCCTGGAGCCGTATGTCCTTTGGATAATACAAAACGGTCACGGTCTTCCCGTTTTGGATTTTCTGGATCAATACGCATTTCTTTAAAATACAGGTAAGTAAACATATCGGCAGCAGAGAGGCTTCCGCCTGGATGTCCGGCTTTGGCGCCATGGGTGCTGGTCAGCACGCCTTCGCGTACCTTGACTGCCTGAAGCTGCAATGCTTTCTTGTCAGCAGATGTCATGATTTTGCTCCTTTTCTTTTTAAAATATTCTGATCAGTGATTTCCCTGTCCATAATAAGCGTTCGGCCCGTGCTTACGCATAAAGTGCTTGTTTAGGATGTTGTCCGGGGCGGATTCTACCTTCGGGTTAAAGATTTCCGTGTACAGGTTCATTTTGGCTACTTCTTCCAACACAACGGAATGATAGACAGCCTGCGCGGCATCCTTTCCCCAGGTGAATGGTCCATGGTTCCGGCAGACAACAGCCGGGACATATATGGGATTGATGCCTCTTTGCTTAAATGTCTCGACGATGACATGGCCGGTATTGGTCTCATAATCCTCTTCGATCTCTTCTGTGGTCAGATTGCGGGCGCATGGCACCGGTCCGTAGAAATAATCTGCGTGAGTCGTACCATAAGCCTTGATGTCGCGTCCTGCCTGAGCGCTTGCCACTGCGAAGGGGCTGTGTGTATGCACGATGCCGCCGATCTCCGGAAACGCGTTGTAGAGTACCACATGGGTCTTTGTATCGGAAGAGGGATTCATGTCTCCTTCTACTTTATTTCCTTTGAGATCCATGACTACCAGATCTTCCGGCCTGAGCTCTTCATAATCCACCCCGGAAGGTTTGATAACAAACAAGCCTTTTTCGCGGTCGATGCCGCTGACATTTCCCCATGTATAAGTGACCAGTCCGCGTTTGGGCAGTTCCATATTGGCTTCATAGACTTTCAGTTTCAGTTCTTCTAACATAGATATTTCCCTTCCTATTCTGTAATGGTGTAAAGGGCAACTTCGTCGATCTCGCGGTTTGTTCCCACGATGACGTCTTTGCCGTCTTTGTTTACGAAATGCAGTGCATTTGCGCAGCCGGTATTCTGGTCGATATATTCTGTTTTATAAGTTCCCGCCTCGGTATCCCAGGTGATGGCGATGGTATTTTTGGTACCTTTTCTCCAGCCGACGATCCAGGTCGGTCTACCCAGCAGCTCGCATGCCCAGGTCGCATGGATCATCTCTGTCTCAGATTCTGGGCAGCCGTATTTCCATTGCGGCACATAGTTGTCATGTTCATCCAGATGATAGATCGTAAGAGACGAGCCATGGAAAGGACTGATGCAGCCCAGCTCCAGTTTGCCGTCCCCGTCAAAGTCGACCAGTACGGAGTCACTGGAAGGAATACTGCTGATCTGCGTGACTTCCCAATCTGCTCCGGAGACAGCAGGTGGATTAAACAGGAAAGTACCCTCTTCGCAGCCTACAAGAGC
>CAMWMT010000155.1 GCA_947175375.1 uncultured Clostridiaceae bacterium
AACATAAAAATAAAACTACTATATGAAAAGGAGAATCTGCCATAATGTATTATGATCCTAATGAATTGATAACCATTGAGCAACTCTGTGATGCACTTTCTATTGGTCGTAACACGGCATATACTTTACTAAACAGTGGTGCAGTTAAAGCCTTTAAGATAGGAAGAATCTGGAAAATTCCAAGGCAAAGTCTTAATGAATATATTTCAACCCAATCCGGTCTTAAACCTCATACTAAACGACCTTCATAACCAGTCAATCATTTTTTTACGTAAAAAGGAAAATACATATTTTTGAAAATAAAATTCATCCTCTTCACCCAAATAAAAATCAAGAGGACAGGATTTCAGCCGCTCTGCAGACAAAAGATCCTGTCCATACTCATTACAAATATTTTTTAGATGCCTCCTGACTCAAATGATACTGCTCCTGAATCTTAACCTGAATTGTCTGGGTCGGAACTCCCAAATTTCTTAATATGGAAACAGTTCCACGGATTCCCTCTTCAATTCCTTCTTTTTTTATCGTTTTTGCTTCATACTCCAGAACCTTTCCTCCCATAACTGTTCTCACTCCTTCCCTGACTGTTTGATATTTCACAGCAATATGTTCCAGTACCTTGTTGGACATATCAATAATCGTACATCTTGTATACTCACTGATGGCTCCCTGATGCAGAAGATCCTCCAGTTTGTTCCTGATCTGCACATATTCATTTTGCAGTTCCTTCAATTTCATTTCATCCTTTTCGTATTCCTCAAACCGTTTTTCATGAGAGAAAATATAAAAAGGAATCAACAGCAGCAGGTTTTTCTCAAAAATCTCTTCGATTGTATATCGTTGGGATTTCATCACCAGAATATCATATTCCACATTTCCGCCGGGAGTAATCATCCGAATCTTCAGTTTATCCGATGTCGCCGCGTTCGACCGAAGAAACAGTGCCGCTGAATGCGGAAAGACAACTGTGAGAACATTTTCTCTGATTTCACCTTCGTCAAGGGCAATCTGGGTATCGTATTCAAAAAAACGTACCAGCATACTGTTATCCGTACTGCTCTGGCATTCCAGATGATACTTCTTCGGCATCTTCCCCAGTATTCTAAATGTGGAATCGGTAATTCGTTCTTCCCCATTCCCGCCCTGCTGATTCAGAAAATGTTCATTTGGAGAAAAAACAATCTCTTCATCCCCTGAATACTCCTCATCAAATAGCTCGTTAATCACAGGAATAATCAGAGCGCTGCAGTCATTCAACAATGTGCGGAATACATCATCATATGGAGTGCTCGTTATTCTTATATCATTCATCAAAATCCTTCTCCTCTGTTTATACTTTACCATACTCTGCACATTTACTCAATCAAAAAATGGCACCATACATTGTATTATATGGAAACCTGTTTTGTCACAAATTTGTCACAAAAGGCGCCTGCAAATCACGCAAACGCCTTTAAATCCAATACTTTTTCTCATAATCTATCAAGTGTTTTTTCTTGACAATATGGAAAATAATTGGTTTCGTCTTTATTTATCCTGTCGCCTTTCAGCTTCCTTTCCCAATCAACACTTCTTTTCCCTTAAATGCAAATCCATACCTGTGGATCCGTTCTTTTGGAATTCCTCTCACAATCAGAGAAGTATCATATCTTTTTTCTTCAATCTGCTCTAATGCTGCTTTTACTGTATCCCCCAGATTTTTCTCTATTTTTGGTCGAAATACCTTAAACTCCATGATGATTCCATCATCTCTGTTCGAATCCAGCGGCTCCAGCATTACATCATACCTCCCAAAGCCGCTTTCTCTGTTTGATGTCAGGATATACCGACCAGACAGTTCCACCATAAGTCCAAGTACAAATCCATGATAGAACCTTTCGGGCTCTGATCCCGATGGTTTCTTCCCGGTATCAAAACTACTGAACACCATATTGGATATCTGATTCATATATTCATTCATAGCGTCCACATTACTGGACAACAACGCTTTTACAAAATCATTATAATCATCATGGGACTGAGAAAACCAGTCATGTATCATGGTCTGAAACATCAGAAATACTTCTTTATTGGTCAATGCCAGCTGATAGCTCCATCGTCCCGTTCCCTCCGTAAATTTTACTTCGTCCACTTTCAGATATCCACTGGCCAGTAACAGACTCCAGATTGCAGTATTTTTTACAGAAAGTTGTTCATAAATCAGCTGTTCATCAATTTCAACTTCTATATTCTCGCCTTTCATTAACAATTCAAATTCCTGTTTAACACCTTTTCCGCCTTCCCGAAGCAGTTTACTCACCAGACTGTTGGAACTGGAATTGGCCCAATAAGCTGCGAGCTGCTTTTTATCCAGATAGTTTGAGATAGACCATGGATTATAAATATCTCTCCAGTTTCCAAAGGTAAAACCATCATACCAGTCTTTTACTTCATTTTTCCGATCAGATAAATCAAATTTATCCAACGCAGCAAATACTTCTTTCTCTGTAAATCCAAAGCAGTCCCCATATTTTTCTGAGGTCGTCGTCACTACTTCAAGATTATTCAGATCTGAAAAGATCGACTCTTTGCTCACTCTTGTAATTCCTGTCATGATCGCCCGTTCCAGATATGGATTCGTCTTAAAGGTCGCATTAAACATGCTTCTGGTAAATGAGACAATTTCTTCCCAGTATCCATTTACATAAGCCTCCTGCACAGGGGTATCATATTCATCCAAAAGAATAATCACATTTTTTCCATAATATTTTGACAGGTAAATGGATAACTGATGAAGCGCCATCGTCGCTGCAGTGTCATCCATGTCCTCTGATACGGATTTAAAAAATCTGATTCCTCTCTCGCCGAGAACCTCACTGTCCAGCAAAAATTCATATTCCTGATACAGATTGGACAGGGTCTGGCAGATTTTCTTACGTGCTGTCTCATAATCTTTTTCTTTTATATTAGCAAAAGAAAGGCTGATCACAGGATAGCTTCCCTGAAGTTCTTTGTACTTTTCATCTTCCCATATCGTAAGCCCCTGAAACAGGTCGTTCCGTCCGGCATATTTTACGGAAAAGAACCGCTCTGTCATGCTCATGGTCAGAGTTTTTCCAAAACGTCTGGGACGGGTAATCAGAGTTACATCATCTCCATTCTCCCACCATTCTTTTATAAACTTTGTTTTATCTATATAGAAATAATTATTTTCTCTTATTTTCTCAAAACTTTGCAGCCCGATCCCTATGGTTCCAGTCATGCTTTATGCCCCCTTATTTTCTGATTTTTATCTTATCATAGTTCTGATATACTATCCAGTATCTTTTTGACCCTTTGTACTTTGATCTGTTACAGGCTATTGTCCAGTGATTTTCATCATCTGTTTCATTTGCGAAACAGATCGAATTGTGGTATCATTAGTCAGTCCGGATAGTTAACCCGACTTAACGGATAGACCGGACAGGTGATATGCAATAGAAAGAAGGGAAACACATGCAGAAACGCATGGATATGGTCAACGGCTCCCTAGGAGATAAGATTATAAAATATACAATACCACTGGCGGTAACAGGAATCCTGCAGCAACTGTTCAATGCGGCGGATCTTGCGGTGGTTGGACAATTTGCCGGCAAGGAGGCTATGGCGGCGGTAGGAAGCAACGCACCTGTCATCGGACTGCTGGTCAATCTTTTCGTTGGAATCTCTTTGGGAAGCAACGTCATCATTGCAAGATCCATCGGACAGGAGGATAACGAGAAAATCTCAAAGGCAGTACATACATCTGTACTCGTGGCCCTGCTGGGCGGATTGTTTCTTGCAGTGTTGGGCGAATTCCTGGCACCGGGCATTGTGAAGCTTCTGGAGATTCCGGAGGATGTATATCCACTGGCAGTAAAATATCTGCGAATCTATCTGGCCGGGATGCCCGTGATCCTGCTCTATAACTTTGAATCGGCAATTTTCCGGAGCTGCGGCAATACCCAAACACCGCTGATAGCCCTCGTGATCTCCGGCATTCTGAATGTCATCCTCAATCTGTTCTTTGTTCTTGGCTTCGGTATGGATGTGGATGGTGTCGCAACGGCAACGGTGCTTTCCAATCTCATCAGCTCAGTGATTTTATTCGCAGCTCTGATGAAAACAAAGCTCGCGATCCGGATGGACCCCCGCAGACTGCATATCCATGGAGATGTTCTGGGACAGATTTTGAGAATTGGAATTCCTGCGGGCGTACAGGGCATGATCTTTTCATTTGCCAATATTATCATCCAATCAGCAGTCAACAGCCTTGGAACAACGGTTATGGCGGCCTCTTCTGCCGCTTATAATCTTGAGATCTTCGCCTTTTACATTATGAATTCCTTTGGTCAGGCGTGTACCACATTTGTTGGTCAGAACTACGGCGCAGGTAAAAATGACCGTTGCCGGAAAACACTGAAACTCTGCCTGCTGCAGAGCCTGATATGCACAATGACGGCCAGCGGACTGATCCTGCTGTTCAGTCATACGCTGCTTGGTATCTTTAACACAGACCCTGATGTGATTGCCACGGGCCGGATACGGCTGGAATATATTTTCGCCGCGTATCTGTTCAGCTTCATGCAGGAAGGGTTGTCAGGTTATCTGAGAGGCTTTGGCGTCTCTTTCATTCCGGCGGTCTGCTCAGTCATCGGAATCTGTGGGGTACGGCTTACCTGGATCTTCACAGTATTTCGAAATGCACCATCCTTCACAACGATCATGCAGGTATACCCTCTCAGCCTCGGGATAACAGCTGTTGTCATTCTGATTGTAACTCTATGCGTACGACCATCGCAAAGATATAATATACAGAACAGCAGATAAGACGGTGTCTTATCTGCTGCTCTCTCCTATCAGCACTCTTTTTCCACAAAATGCAAAACCATGATAAAACGTTCTGGTCTGTCACGGAAGCATCACAAAAGGCGCCTGCAGAATCTGCAAACGCCCTAAATCTTAAATTCTTTTCATAATCCGTCAGACATCTTCCCTGCCATTCCTGGATAAATCTATTACAGAAACGCTCTCTATGCCACTGCAGAAAACGGTCGTCTCTGCGCCTCATCTGGTCCTGTACTTTCCACCGGCTCCGACTTCGACACAGTTGTTGTCTGTGTCGTTCCTCCGGAAATATAGACTTTACCGCACTCCGGACAGACATCGGTATGAAGCGTCACGCTCTGGCTAACAACCTCACGATCTTCACGCTCCGCCTTTGCGCGTTCCCGTGTGACATGCTCCTGCTCATGGCTTCGTACCATGGCGCCTGCAGCCTCCGGGGCGATTCGGGTCGGCGTCTTGAAGGATACGCCCATATCATTGGAACCATCTTGATATTTCCGCTGTTCACAAGTCTGGCATTTCTCATCTTCCGGAGACTTCGTAGTCCCCTGGACACCTTCCAGTGTATCCTCCTGCCCCGGAAGGTCTGCCACTGACGGTTCTGCATACTGCATCCTCATCCGCACGGCATATTCTGCCGGATCAGCTCCTTTACGGATAAACAGATCAGGAATAACATCCCCCGTATTCGCTGAGAATATGAGAGGAATCTTCCCGCCCATACTACCTGAAACCGGAAAACTGCCGTTGGATACCGATGCACTTGTACTGCCTGTCAACCAAGGACTACTATAGGAAACCGACGCTGCTGATACTGCTGATGCATCCACATTTCCTGCTGCCTTCGGCTGCATTCCTGTCCTTTGAGCAGAAGATCCGCCGCCGGAAAACTCATAACGATACGTAAAGAAACAGGAACCCACTCCGGAAATACTGCCTACCATACTATCTCACCTCATTTTAAATTCGAAACGAAAAATCGCCTGTCATTTTCTCACTGTTAAAATATATTCTATCCAAACAGGAAGAAAATTACAAGCGAATTTCCCAAATAACTCAACAATCTTTACTTTTGCCAGACGTATGCCATCAGACAAGTAATTAATCCTTAATAACCGCCGGCCTGCTCGTTCTTCACCAGCTTAATAATGCGGCTCGTTCCAAGGCGGTCTGCTCCAAGCTCCAGGAATCTCTCCGCATCGTCCATAGAAGAGATACCGCCTGCCGCTTTCATCTTTACACCCTCTCCAATATTCTCTGAGAACAGCCTGATATCCTCAAAGGTAGCTCCCGCTTTAGAGAATCCGGTGGAAGTCTTGATATAGTCCGCTCCTGCGTTCGTCACCGCATGGCACATCTTCACTTTCTCATCCTCTGTCAGAAGGCAGGTCTCAATGATGACCTTCAGGATTTTCTCTCCACAGGCTGCCTTCAGAGTCCGGATCTCTTCCTCGATACAGTCAAACTTTCCATCCTTCGCCCAGCCAATGTTGATGACCATATCGATCTCATCCGCGCCGTTCGCCAGCGCATCCTTCGTTTCGAATTCCTTCGCAGCCGTCGTCATATACCCGTTGGGAAATCCGATGACGGTACATACTGCCATCTTATCCTGCACATACTCCTTCACCTGCTTCACATAGCTCGGCGGAATACATACCGACGCAGTCCCGTAAGCAATGGCATCATCACAGATCTGCCGGATCTCCTCCCATGTTGCCGTCTGTGTCAGCAACGTGTGATCCACATGTCTCAAAATC
>CAMWMT010000156.1 GCA_947175375.1 uncultured Clostridiaceae bacterium
TAACTATAGTTTTTATATTTTTTATTTCAGTTCATTTATTTGTACCTACTGACCTTTTAACTATCAGATTACTTATATTTATACAATAATGTTTATAAACTCGCTCAAAACAGCACATTTACTCACTCTTATATGTATATTTATACACATATTTCATCAGCAACAATTAAATGTACTGGGACTTTTTTATATTATTAAACATTATAATCTCTCTAAAGTATAAATTTCAAATAAAAATATTATACACTCTATAATATTCCTACATCAAATCCTCTATATCACATCCAGCACTCAAAGCATCACATCCGGAAACTTCTTCCAAAATAAATTCAATTTCCTGTCGAAAAAAGTCATCACAATCGTTTATATTATGAAACCTCATAAAAAACAAACCACTATATCCCAAAAAAGGAATCCCAAGATGACCAACAAATCCCTACGCTCCAACATCCTAACATTCATTGCCACCTACGGTGAATCAGCCTTACAGGAAGCAATGCAGCAATACATAGACAATCAGCAAATATATATCTATAAAACAAAGTCATGTACTGCCAGAATAAAGATCAGTGATATTTATTATCTGCAGAGCCAGCAGCACAACATAACCATATATACATCACATGACATATACAAGAAATATGGAACACTTACCCAGGAATTGAATATTTTATATTCCTATGGATTTATCAAATGCAATCAAAGCTGTATCGTCTCATTAAGCAAGATCAAAAGCATCCAGAACAATGATATCACTTTGGCCAATGATACTATATTGCATGTTAGCAGATCTTACGCTCCAAAACTTCTTGCAGCCTTTAACAGCAGAAACTATGCTTACAATTCTAATAATTCCAGTATCAGTATAAAAAAATAGGGCATACCAGACTTTTACATCCGATATGCCCTATCATATCATTCAATCGTTTCTGCCGACATACTGTAATGACTTCTTAACTGCAGTAAATTTGTATCGCCTCATATGCAAATACCGCCGTTCCTTCTCCCCCGGCTTGATCGATGTTCCGGGTAAAATCACCGCCGCCGGCATACATCCTGCCAAGTGATAAAAGAATCTCATTCGAACACTTGTAAAAATGTTCTGTAATGAATCCCTGAAGCGTTTCCACCAGAGCCTGCGCATCTGAAGACGACGGATCTCCATCTTTTATCTTTCCGAATTCTTCGAAGATCTCCATCATCCGGATGCCCAGCTTCTGTTCTTCTTCCTGCGTTCTCCCCTTCGATTTCTGCTCAAATTCTTTATATTCAGGCGTAGATCCCCAGGATGCTTTCGCCTGCTGTGCATATTTGTCAATCTTACTTGTATCAAATGCCGAAAAATCCATTGTTTTCACTCCTATCTCTTTTATTCCACGGGCGAGATCGATCAGATTCTCCAGATGTTCTTTCTTGAGCGACAGCAGGGCAATCTGTTGTTCTAAGGCCTTCCCTCTGTCAAAGTCAGGACTATCCATGATCCGCTTGATCTCCTTCAACGGAAACTCCAATTCCCGAAACAACAGAATCTGCTGCAGTCTTTCCAGATCTGTATCGTCATACAGCCGGTATCCTGCCTCGGTATATCCTGCGGGATGCAGAAGACCGATCTTGTCATAATATTGCAGAGTGCGTATACTCACTCCTGCAAGTCTGCTCACTTCATGTACTGTCTTCATCGGCGTTTCCTCCTCGTGTGAGATCATTATAAACTACGACGTAACGTAGGAGTCAATGCTTTTATATATTTTTATTTCATTAAACTTTTTGCGTCTAAAAACTGTTATAGTATATAGAGTACTCAAAATCACGGAAAGGAAGTCCCCATCTTGCAAGATAAAGAGATCATCCGGCAGATCCAGAAGGGCCATAAGGAACTGCTCCGGGATGTAATAGAGAAATACTATGATGAAATCCTGCGTTTCTGTATGTATCAGATCAAAGATCCCGCATATGCCTATGATCTGACCCAGGAAACCTTTTACCGTTTCATACGCTGCGCAGATACCTACCGATATAAGAATCTAAAAGGATATCTGATCGCCATCGCAAGAAATCTGTGCGTGGATTACTGGCATGGAACTATACCGGAAGAACCTCTTAAAGAAGAAGACACCCCTCCGGAAGATCACATTCGAAAAGCTCAGGACCACGATGCGTATGAACAGCTTGAAGACCAGATGATGCTTGCACAGCTTTTGGCCGAGATCCCGGAGGAACAAAGGGAAGTGATCATCATGCGGTATTACAATGACCTGAAATATAAGGATATCGCAAAGATTCTCGGCGTAAACCTGTCTACTGTAAAATCCAGGCTGCGTCTTGGAATCATAAATCTGCAAAAAAGGAGTGAGACAGTTGACGGAAAAAGAACTATATAAATTGTTTGAGCAGGACTGCCTGCACATGAAAATTGACCAAAAGAAAAAGGAACAGTCTCTTTTACTGCTGGACCAGGCAATCGATCATAAGAAAATCGTGCCGATGGCATCCCCTTATGAGATCATCCGAAAACAGCTGCAGTTTCTGGATCATAAGATTCTGGTCCTTCAAGGCATATGTTTGCTGTTATTGCTTCCTCTCTGCCGTTTCCTGCATAATACAGGAAACGAAGAATTTTCGTATATACTGATGACTTCCTCGGCTCCCGTATTCAGCATGCTTATGGTCCTGGGATGCCGTCGGGAAGAGACATACGGGATTGCAGAGCTCACAGGAAGCTGTTTCTTTCATTATCGTCAGATATGCGCCCTGCGGATGATCCTGTACGGGACCACGAATCTGTTCCTTATGACCGGTCTTTCCATTGTACTGCACACGAACATGCAAAGGAGCGTGCTGGAAGCAGGAATCTATTTTCTGGTTCCGTTTCTGATGACAGGATGTGTCCAGTTCGCGCTTCTGCTTGCCGGATTGGGAAGAAGAAACAATTACAGTCTCATCGCGACCGGACTATTTATGACTGCCGGGTGGACAGGCGCGGCTTCTTTCCCTGACATTTATGAACCCGCTGCACTGGCAGTCTGGACTGCTGTTTTATTCTTCTGCATCGTCTGCTATGGAATAGAAACTGCTGCCGTACTGAAACAAATCGAAAGAGGTGATCTGTTATGCACGAATTAACATTGGAAGAGGTCTGCAAAAATTTTAAGGGAAAGAAAGCGGTAGATAACATAAGCATCTCACTAACCTATGGCGTATATGGTCTGTTAGGGGAAAACGGCGCCGGAAAGACGACTCTTATGAGAATCATCTGCGGGATTCTGCAGAGAAGCAGCGGCAGAGTTCTGTGCGACGGTATGGAAATCGAAAAAATGGGAGGTTCTTACCGAAGACTGCTTGGGTATCTTCCGCAGGATTTCGGCTATTATCCGGATTACAGCGCATGGCGTTTTCTCATGTACATGGCGGCTTTGAAGGCTTTACCGGATGATTATGCCAAAAGGAGAGTTTCCGAGCTTCTGGAACTTGTGAATCTAAGTCATGTGAAGGATCGAAAACTGAAAACATTCTCAGGCGGCATGCTAAAAAGGATCGGCATTGCCCAGGCACTGCTCAACGAACCAAAGATCCTGATCCTGGATGAACCCACTTCCGGGCTTGATCCCAAAGAGCGGATAAGGTTCCGCAATATCATCAGTTCCCTGGGAAAAGACAGAATCATTCTGTTGTCCACCCATATCGTGTCGGATATTGAATATATCGCGGATCGTATCATTATGATGCAAAAAGGGAAGATTGCCGCATACGGAACAGCCGAAGATATCATCCGGCCTGTGGAACGATCCGTCTGGGAGTGCCAGGTCTCGCAGAAGGATTCGGAAATACTCAGCAGCACCTGCCTTGTAAGCAATCTGAAAAATCTGCAGCAGGATGTGATGCTTCGAATTGTATCCGACACCATTCCTGCCAAAAACGCAGTCCATGTGCCGCCGACCCTGGAAGATGCTTATCTGTATTATCTGTCCGCAGATCAAAATGCGGATGCAACAGCAGCAAACAGGCAGAAAGGAGAATCGTCATGAGCCTATACAGGATGGATTTATATAAAATAGTACACAAAAAGTCGGTACTTATCACAGGACTGCTGATGATCCTCTGGATGGCCTTTTATTTTTTCATGCAGGTATCCGATGAACATACAACGGTTGACGGCATCGACTATTATGGCCGGCAGGCAATACAAAAAGACCGTGAGATCACTGCAGAATACGAAGGCGTTCTCACAGATGAAACAGCCTCTTCCATCATTGCAAGATATGGATTCCCATGTAAAGTAGTACGGGACATCGGAGGCTGGCAGGATTCTAATTATCTGACGGAATTTGTAACGGACTATCTCTCAGATGGATATATGCGTGGATGGAATGAGGGGGAATACAAAGTGCCGGAGCACTTAATCCCCATGGCAGAATCTGACCTTTCTATCTATATGGATTCCGAGCTTCCATTCGCGTATACAGGGGGCTGGATGAAGTTCCTGGACTATCTGCAGATCGGCGCCCTGTTATTGGATGCATGGTTTATCATTATGTTCTCCACCCTGTTCAGTGAAGAACGCCAGACCAGAATGCGTGTGCTGATCTGCACATCTGAGAAAGGTATTACTACCGATCTGCGGGCAAGGATCAGCGTTGCTTTTACCGTCTGTCTGACTGCTGGTCTGAGTTTTTACAGTATATCTTTTTTAATGTTCAAGATGGCATATGGGCTATCCGGCGGCAGCACACCTGCTTCTATCGTCCTTGAGAACAATGCAAGAATATTGAAATATACTACGACCGACCAGTTTACCGTAAGATATTTTGTGAGCATACTGGGAGCATTCCTGATGCAGACTGCCATCTGTATCTGGGTATCGTCAAAAGCAAAAAATAATTTTCAGTCCGTATTGGCCAACATCTGTATCTGGCTTGTGCCGCCTGCACTCTTTCTCTGCATGCGCGGAACATTGCTCCGCCTGTTATCCGGCTCTCTGCCCTGTCTGCTGGTACAGTATAATAATATGATTGAACTGTCTTTACTATATAAAGTACATTTGTTCCTGATCACGACCGTGCTGATGCTCAGTGTCATGTGCGGAAGCAGAAACTGGACAAGACCGGACAAAGAATAAGACAAGTCAGGCCTTTTCTTTGGCTCTCTCCTGTCCGTGTGTTCAGCAACGCTGTATGGATTGGAGCGGACTGAGAACTGGTTTTCTGTCCGATCCATTCCATACGAGTGCTGAACACACGGACAAAGAGCATTTTGCAACACCCCCATTTTTACGTCACTAAATATGATTCTATAATTCTTCTCCATTGGTCTCAATCACATGCTTATACCAATCAAAGGATTTCTTTTTACTTCTGGAGAAATCACCTTCATGATTATTATTATAATTCACATAAATAAAGCCATACCGTTTGTCATACTCGCCGGTAGAAGCGGAAACAATATCAATCGGTGACCACATGGTGTATCCCAATAAATCCACACCGTCATACTCAACGGCATCCTTCATCGCTTCAATATGTGCCTTCAGATAGTCGATCCGATACTGGTCATCCACGGTTCCGTCTTCTTCTTTTTTGTCATAGGCTCCAAATCCATTTTCCACAATCATCATAGGCAATTCAAAACGATCATAGAACCAGTTTAAGCACCAGCGAAGTCCCAGCGGGTCAATCTGCCATCCCCAATCGCTTGCTTTTAAGTAGTTATTTCTGACAAAATCTTCCCCTGAATAGTCAAAGGTTTTTTCATTGCGTCCCTGATATTGGGTCGCAAAGGACATATAGTAGGAAAATCCGATATAGTCAACCTTGCCTTCCGATAAAATCTTCTTATCATCTTCCGTGATAAACTGATATCCTTTTCGTTCGAATTTCTTTAATATATGATTTGGATAATGTCCTCTCGCATGAACCTCTGCATACCAGTATTTTTGATGCATAGCACCCAGTGCATTCATGACATCTTCCGGATTTGGAGATGCGGGATAGACACCGTTCATACCGATCATACACCCTACCTGTAAATCAGGATTGATTTCATGTGCAGCTTTTACTGCCAAAGCACTTGCTACCAGCTCGTGATGAGCAGATAAATACATCAAATATTCCGCATCATCGCCTTCTTTCAGCAGAATAGCTCCCTCCTGAATCAAATGATGCTGTATCACATCGGCCTGGTTGTTGATTTCATTGAAGGTCATCCAATATTTTACTTTATGCTGATAACGTTCAAAGCATGCTTTGGCAAATTTTACAAACATGTCAATGGCTTCCCGGTTTCTGAATCCGCCATATTCCTTTGCAAGTGCCCATGGCATTTCAAAATGGGATAACGTAACCACTGGTTCGATTCCATATTTATGGCACTCGTCAAACAAATCATCATAGAATTTTAACCCGTTTTCATTAGGCTGGTCTTCATCACCTCTGGGGAAGATTCTTGTCCAGGCAATGGAAGTCCGAAATGCTTTGAAACCCATTTCTCCAAATAAAGCAATGTCTTCTTTATAATGATGATAAAAATCAATCCCCACATGATTCGGGTATTGTTCCCCTTCATTCGCGCGGTCCGTTAAACGCGTGGGGTCACGGTTGAAA
>CAMWMT010000157.1 GCA_947175375.1 uncultured Clostridiaceae bacterium
GATGTGGAGGCAGCGCCGGAGCTGGAGGTTCTGGCAGTTACGGAAGGCGGAAGCCTGGCGATTGCCAAGACCAGGGACAGCCGCCAGTTCTTCGTGACCTTCCATGCAGAATACGACCATGACACACTGGCGCAGGAATATTTCCGGGATATGGAGAAGGGATTGACCACGGTAGACCTTCCCATCAACTACTTCCCGGATGACGATCCCTCCAGGGAGCCGCTGGTGACCTGGCGGTCTACGGGCCAGCTTCTGTATTCCAACTGGCTGAATTATTATGTATATCAGAGTACGCCGTATGATATTGATAGCATCTGTTAACAGGCTTTCTATATATAGTCTGCGTCGGAATACGCATCATGAGTTAACAGGAGATTCACATGTGAAATACAGCAGATACCTAAAAAACTGATCGACAAATGAAAAGGGGGAACCGATACTGGACAGGAATATCCCATATCGGTTCCCCTTGTCCTGTATGGTAAATCTGTGTATAATGAAATATAGAATGATTATGGAGGAAGGGCAGGATATGAAGGGATATATTAAAGACATCAAGATAGCTGCTTTTCGCGGAATCCGGTCATTACAGCTGGATGATCTTTTGCCGATCAATATTATAACAGGCGATAATAATTGTGGTAAGACCAGTGTGCTGGAGGTACTTGGAAGCCTTGAAGCTCCGGAAAATTTTTCGTTCTGGAGGACATTGCTGAGAAAAGGGAATTCTCCTGTAATGTCAGGAGGAATGACATTTTATGAAGGATTTTATGATCTTTTTGATGCAGATAGTGATTTGAAAAGGCTTGAGTATACAGTTAAGACATTAGATAACAGATCGACGAATGTTGTTCTGACAGCGCAGGAAGACATGGAACTTCTGACGGAGGAAGAGCATGCAAAGCTGTGTGGATTTTTTTATGTAAGAGATGAAGAAGACAATGAACCTGTTCTTATGCCTGTTTCTAAATTGTTGATGGAAGTCAGAGTGAATGGGAAGAAGATCAGTGAAGACTGTATTTATGATGGACAAAATCGTTTTCGTGTAGCGATCAGGTCTCCTGAGAAGACCGGAAAGAAAGCATCTGAAAGAAAAGTTATCTATATTTCGCCAATCAGGCATGCAGAAGGTGATGTGTTTTTGAGCAGCATATTGAATGATCCTGAGCTGTATGAGGATATGCTGGCAATCCTGAGAGAATATGACAAAGATATCATCAGCATTAATTATGACCGCAATGAGAACAGTACATCTGGTCGGGGGCTCTATAAGATATTGTCAAGATCCCACAAAAAAGCATTGCCTCTAAATGTATATGGGGATGGGATGAAAAAAGCAATCCTGCTTATGAGTGCTGTTGTCCGGGCGAAAGATGGAATTCTTTTGCTGGATGAATTTGAGACAGCAATTCATACTTCTGCAATGGATAAAACCTTCAGATGGATTCTGGAAACCTGCATGAAGCTGAATGTTCAGGTGTTCTTGACATCTCACAGCAAAGAAGCGATCGAGAAAGTTTTACGATGTGCACCGGATCTGCAGAATCAGATGGCTGTGTATACATTATATAAAGATCAGGGAAAGACAACAGCGAGAAGGCTGACAGGCGGGAAAGCGATCATGGTACAGGATGATATGGGATTGGAGCTTAGATGAAAAGTATCATTATATGTGAAGGATATACAGATTGCATATTATTACAGTACTTTTTGAGAAAAGCATATGGATGGCAAGATGGAGGAAGAGATAAAACGCTTGAAAACAGATTTAAACCCATGCGTGTGCTGAAAAAAACAAAGGATACCTTAAAGATCGGGGGATGCGGAGGGTGTACAGGGATTATACCCAAACTGTCCTTTATTCTTGACATGAATAATATCTCAGCGGAAGAAGAACCGGAATTTGACCGGATCGTGATCCTGACAGACCGGGATGAATGGAGTACAGAACAGAAGCTGATTCATGCGATTACGAACGTATTGTCTGAGAACCATGTAAGCATGGACAGAATAGAAAACAACCAGTGGTGTACTGGTACATATAACAATGGGAGAGGGAAGGAACTGCAGGTAAAATTATTGCTGCTGGTTATTCCGTTTACTGGTACAGGAGCACTGGAGACTTTTCTTTTGAATTCCATTGCTGCAGATGATCCATATGATGCTGCAATTATTCATGAATGTGATCTGTTTGTAGACAGGATTGATCCACAGAAGAGATATCTGCATCAGAGGAGACATGTGACAAAGGCTAAATTTAATGTGTATTTTTCTGTCAGAGCTGCCGAAGAACAGTTTGTGGAAAGACAGAATGTGCTGATGCGTGTAAAATGGGAACAATATCATGAGATTCAGAAGGATTTCAAAAAGCTTGGTGAGCTGTCAGAAGAAATCTGATATGGATACAAGGACTATTCGGGAAAAATGTAAAACATCAGTAAAGAGGAAGGATGAAAATTGCAGACAGAACTGGTTAAGATAGACAGGGCAAATATGTCTCTTGACATTATAAAAAAAGCCGGAGAAATCCTTCGCGCCGGTGGCCTGGTGGCATTTCCAACAGAGACGGTCTACGGGCTTGGAGCGGATGCGTTGAATGAAGGAGCGGCGCGGAAGATCTATGCGGCAAAGGGTCGTCCGTCTGATAATCCGCTGATCGTCCATATTGCGGATATGGAGGCGCTTGACCAGATCGTGGATATGGTTCCGGAGGAAGCCAAAGCTCTGGCGAAGGCTTTCTGGCCCGGGCCGCTGACCATGATCTTTCATAAAAAAGAATGTGTCCCATACGGGACGACCGGCGGACTCTCCACGGTGGCGGTTCGCATGCCTTCCGACGAGATCGCCCGGGAATTGATCCGGCAGGGCGGCGGATATATCGCGGCGCCCAGCGCCAACGTATCCGGACGTCCAAGTCCCACGACGGCGCAGCATGTATATGAAGATATGAACGGACGGATTCCCATGATCCTGGATGGAGGCCCGGTACAGATTGGCCTGGAGTCCACGATCGTTGATCTGACCGAAGAGCGTCCGGTGATCCTGCGTCCGGGCTATATCACCCTTTCCATGATCCGCAGTATCACAGGAGAAGCGGAAGTGGACCGGGGGCTGATTGCCGACGATTCCTCCGTCCGTCCCAAAGCGCCGGGCATGAAATACCGCCACTATGCGCCGAAGGCAGAACTTCAGATCGTGGAAGGTTCCATGGAACAGGTAGTTTCCTATATTAATGGAAAATGTTCCGGTTCCCCCAGAACCGGTGTTATCTGTACCGAAGAGACCAGGGAACGCTATCTGGGCGGAAATGTAAAATGCATTGGTTCCAGGAAAGATGAATTGTCGATTGCCAGCCATCTTTTCGCGATCCTGAGGGAATTTGACGAAGACCATGTAGAGAGGATTTATTCCGAATCCTTTGACACACCGGAACTTGGACAGGCGATCATGAACCGGTTATTAAAAGCGGCGGGACATCAGAAAATCGATGTTTCCGGCTGGAGCGGAACGATAAAACAGCGGAAGCCCGTGTGATGGACGGGCTGGAGCGGAACAATAATAGGAGGAATTATGGGAAAAACAGTAATCATGGAACACCCGTTGATCCAGCACAAGATCGGCATCATCCGGCGGCAGGAGACCGGCTCGAAAGACTTCCGCCAGATGATCAGCGAGATCGCCATGCTGATGTGTTATGAAGCGACCCGGAACTTAAAGCTGGTGGATGTGGAGATCGAGACCCCCATATGCCGGATGACGGCAAAAGAACTGGAAGGGAAGAAACTGGCTATCGTGCCGATCCTGCGTGCGGGCCTTGGCATGGTAGATGGAATGCTCACCATGATACCGGCGGCGAAAGTAGGGCATATTGGTTTATACCGGAATGAAGAGACACTGGAGCCGGTGGAATACTTTTGCAAACTTCCCAAAGACTGCGCGGAGCGTGACGTATTTGTCGTAGACCCCATGCTGGCAACTGGAGGTTCCGCATCTGCGGCTATCACCATGCTGAAAGCAAAAGGGGTGAGACATATCCGTTTCATGTGCATCATAGCAGCACCGGAAGGCGTGGAACGGATGCAGAAGGATCATCCGGATGTAGACCTCTATATCGGCGCCATGGATGAACGGCTGAATGAGGCCGGGTATATCGTGCCGGGACTTGGAGATGCAGGGGACCGGATCTTCGGTACAAAATAAGAGCAATTATATATAGGCTGCAGGCCATTATCCTGCAGCTTTGTGTAAAATACTGTATTTGAAGACATGTTAAATATTCATGTGAGGAGGAATCAAATGTCCGGAAAAAGAACAGACTACATATCATGGGATGAATATTTTATGGGAATCGCGTACCTGTCCGCCATGCGTTCCAAGGACCCGAATACACAAGTAGGCGCATGTATCGTCAGTCAGGAGAATAAAATATTATCCATGGGATACAATGGCTTCCCGACTGGATGCGATGATGACGAATTCCCTTGGGCCAGAGAAGGAGAACTGTATGACAGCAAATACGCCTATGTGACGCACAGTGAACTAAATGCGATCCTGAATTACCGCGGCGGAAGCCTGGAAGGGACCAAGATTTATGTAACCCTGTTTCCGTGTAATGAATGTGCCAAAGCGATCATTCAGTCCGGCATCCGGGAACTGGTCTATGCTGACGACAAATACAACGGAACCCCGGCTAATCTTGCATCCAGACGCATGCTGAAAGCGGCCGGTGTTAAAATGACCCCTTATACAGGAGGTAACAAGGTGATCACACTGGAAGTGTAGTTGCTGTGTAAACAGTATATCTGTAATTTGTTAATCGTTTGTCGAACTACTGCTTTTTTGTTGAAATTGACAAAAAAAGGTGATACAATATGCTAGAAAATGTAAAGCCATGAAACAAAAGGAAATACGGGAATCATGTGGAATCCGATCCGACCAAAGACTGGCCGTACAATTCAATCGAATCTATAAAAGTGAGGTGGTGAAAAGGTGTTAGAAGAGACTTTAAAGTCCGTTAAGGCTGCGGAAGCAAAAGCAGAAGAGATTATCAAAGAAGCAGATGCGAAAGCGGCCTCAGTTCTTGAAGAGGCAAAGGCAAAAGCCCAGGCGATGAAAGAGGAGACAGCCCAGAAGGTAAGGTCCCTGAACCAGGAGACCACGCAGGCAGCCCAGGCAGAGGGCAGCAGGCAGCTTGATGCGGCGGCAGAAGAAGCCGGGAAGGAGATCGAAGCCCTAAAAGAGCTGATCGTTCCGAAGAAATCAGAAGCAGTAGAAGCAGTTATCTCCGCACTGGTTTAATAGGAAGAGAAAAAAGAGAAAAGGAGGGATGTGGATATGGCAGTATTGCAGATGCAGCGGATCAGTATCTGTGCGATGAAGAAGAACAGGAAAGCGATCCTGGAACGTCTGCAGGAACTGGGTGCCATGGAGATCGATATCCAGCTGGAAGATGACAGCGGATATAAGAAGAAAGATATCTCGAACTCCAAAGCCACATTTGAAAAGCAGGCACAGACTGCGGATCATGCACTGGAGATTCTGCAGCAGTATGTGCCGGAGAAGACCGGACTGCTGGAATCAATGAACGGAAAGCCGCTCATTGATCAGGTTCAGTTCACGAAAGCGGCAGAGGGGAAGGACAATTATATCGAGACCGCCCGCCGAATCGTGTCACTGGATAAGCAGATCGCGGAGCAGAAAGCGAATATCCAGAAGATTGAGAATCAGATGGAGTCGCTGGTGCCATGGATGAGCCTGACGGTGCCGATGAGCTATACGGGAACCCGTAAGACATCAGCCCTAATCGGGACCATCGCAGGGGCACAGGGCCTGGAAGACCTCTATGGCCTGCTGGCGAAATACGCGCCGGAAGTAGATGCACTGGATATTCAGATCATATCTACGGACAAAGATTATACTTATCTTGCAGTCGTCTGTCTGACAAGGGATGTGCAGGCAGTGGAGGAAGCACTTCGGGCGGGAGGATTTGCAAAGCCGGCTCAGTCTGTGAATAAGGTTCCATCAGAGTATCAGAAGGAACTCAAGACAGAGATGGACGAAGCGATTCGTCGGATCGAGGCTATTCAGAAGGAGATCGCAGACTGTGCAGGCAGCCGGCAGGATCTGCGCATGGTATCAGATTATTACCGGATCCGTGCGGAGAAGTACGAGATCCTCGGAAAGCTTCCACAGACGAAAAATACCTTTGCTTTGAGCGGCTATGTTCCCGCATATCAGGCGGATAAGGTCGTAAAGGAATTTTCTGAAAAATACGATGCGATCGTGGAGATCGAGCAGATTCAGGAAGAAGAGGAGCCACCGGTTCTTCTGAAGAACAACAGTTTCTCAGAGTCCGTGGAAGGCGTGCTCGCATCCTTCGGCCTTCCAGGAAAAGGAGAGATGGATCCGACCTTCTTCACTTCCATTTTTTATGTGTTCCTGTTTGGACTGATGCTTAGTGATGCAGCATACGGACTGATTGTGGCGCTGGCGTGCGGAGTACTTCTTGTCAAATGCCCGCGCATGGCGACAAACCTCAGGAAATCCATCAAGCTGTTCTTCTGGTGCGGACTTTCCACCC
>CAMWMT010000158.1 GCA_947175375.1 uncultured Clostridiaceae bacterium
ACAGTATCCCGCATGACAACACAGGTAAGTTCGGAAGTTCTTCCGTACTGCTGAAGAGATCCCCGGAAGGTACCGGTATCATCGCAGGCGGCCCGGCACGTGCGGTCGTGGAGCTGGCAGGCGTAAAGAATATTCGTACGAAGTCCCTTGGTTCCAACAACAAGCAGAACGTTGTTCTGGCGACGATCGAAGGACTTAAGGGAGTAGTTTCTCCGGAGGCAGTTGCGAAAAAGCGCGGGAAATCTGTTGATGAGATCATGGCGTAAGAAAGGAGAATGAACATGGCAGAGAAGTTAAAGATCACATTAGTAAAATCTCCGATCGGAGCGATTCCAAAGCAGAAGGCAACCGTGGAAGCGCTTGGCCTCAGGAAACTGCACAAGACCGTTGAGATGCCGGACAATGAAGCAGTTCGTGGCATGATCTGGCATGTGAGACATTTAGTGAAGGTGGAAGAGATCTAATCAGTTAAGGAGGTGCCACAATGGATTTATCGAATTTAACGTATGCGGAAGGCTCAAAGAAGAGTGATAACTTCAGAAGAGGCCGCGGACATGGTTCGGGAAATGGTAAGACGGCAGGCAAGGGCCATAAGGGTCAGAAAGCTCGTTCTGGAGCTCCGAGACCAGGCTTTGAAGGCGGCCAGATGCCATTATACAGAAGAATTCCGAAGAGAGGCTTTACAAATCGTAATACCAAGGAGATCGTTGGTATCAATGTAAGCGTTCTCGAAAGATTTGACAATGACAGTGTAGTTTCTGTTGAGACTCTGATCGCGGAAGGAATCGTAAAGAATCCGAGAGATGGAGTGAAGATTCTTGGAAATGGAGAATTAACTAAGAAACTTACAGTTCAGGCGAACGCATTCTCAGCAGGTGCGGCTGCCAAAATTGAAGCTCTTGGTGGAAAAGCCGAGGTGATCTGATGTTTAAAACATTACGAAACGCATTTAAAATTGAAGATATTCGAAAAAAGCTGATCTTCACATTTTTAATGCTTGTGGTCGTAAGGTTTGGTTCCCAGATGCCGATCCCCGGAGTGAACAGAGATTATTTTGCCCAGTGGTTTGCGGCACAGACCGGTGATGCATTCAATTTCTTTGATGCATTCACCGGCGGTTCCTTTACCAGCATGTCTCTTTTTGCGCTTGGTATTACGCCTTACATCACATCTTCCATTATCATGCAGCTTCTGACGATCGCGATTCCTAAGCTGGAAGAGATGCAGAAGGATGGCGAAGATGGCAGAAAGAAGATTCAGACCTTTTCCCGTTATCTGACGGTTGTACTGGCACTTATCGAAGCGACTGCCATGACGATCGGATTTGGAGGAAGAGGGCTTCTGCAGTCCGCCACGATCCCGAATATGATCGTGGTTGTAGCAGCTATGACTGCTGGAAGTGCCTTTCTTATGTGGATTGGTGAAGAGATTACAGAACATGGTGTGGGAAATGGAATCTCTATCGTGCTCCTGATCAATATTGTGTCCAGAATCCCGGATGATTTCATTGACCTGTATGTCCAGTTTATCAAGGATAAGACGATCCTGAATGGCGTACTGGCTGCAGTGATCATTATTGCAGTGGTTCTGGTAACAGTTGTATTCGTCATCTTCCTTCAAGGAGGAGAGCGCCGGATTCCGGTGCAGTATGCCAAGAAGATGCAGGGACGCAAGATGGTAGGAGGACAGTCTACCAACATTCCGTTGAAAGTCAATACGGCAGGCGTGATCCCTGTGATCTTTGCTTCTTCTTTGATGAGCTTTCCGGGTGTGATCGCATCCTTGATTGGTAAGACAGGCGGTACAGGCATAGGAGCTAAAATCCTGACAGGTTTAAGCCAGTCCAGCTGGTGTAATCCTAGCCGTCCGATCTATTCCATCGGTCTTCTGGTATATATTGTGCTGGTTGTATTTTTTGCGTACTTCTACACATCCATTACCTTTAACCCGATCGAAATAGCCAATAATATGAAACGGCAGGGTGGATTTGTCCCCGGTATCCGACCGGGCAGGCCGACGACGGAATATCTCAGCAAGATTTTAAATTACATTGTATTTATCGGAGCAGTAGGACTGATCATAGTATGTGTGATCCCCATCGTGTTCAATGGCGTCTTTGGAGCCAATGTATCCTTTGGGGGAACCTCGATCATCATCATCGTAGGTGTCGTTCTGGAAACATTAAAACAGATCGAATCCCAGATGCTGGTACGTTACTATAAAGGCTTCCTGAACGATTAAGTCAGTGCAGAAGGAAGAGCCTGTACGGAAGCATCCCCCGTGGTTGTTTCGTACAGGCTTTTTGGAACTTTACATAAAACTGTATAAAATGGTAAAAAATGGAGAAGACTATTATGAAGATCATTATGTTAGGAGCTCCGGGTGCCGGAAAAGGGACTCAGGCAAAGAAGATTGCTGAAAAATATCAGATTCCTCATATTTCCACCGGAGATATCTTCCGTGCGAATATCAAGAACGGAACCGAGCTTGGAAAAAAGGCAAAGACCTATATGGATCAGGGACTTCTGGTTCCGGATGAGCTGGTGTGTGATCTGGTGGTAGATCGCGTACAGCAGGAAGACTGCAAAAAAGGTTATATTCTGGATGGATTCCCCAGAACGATCCCGCAGGCGGAGAGTCTGGACAAGGCGCTGTCTGCACTGGGAGAGTCTGTGGACTATGCGATCAATGTGGAAGTTCCGGATGAGAATATCGTGAAGCGTATGGGCGGACGTCGGGCATGTGTAGGATGCGGCGCTACCTATCATCTGGCTTATGCTCCGACAAAGAAAGAGGGCATCTGCGATACCTGCGGATCAGAGCTGATCTTAAGAGATGATGATAAACCGGAGACCGTTCAGAAGCGTCTGGGGGTCTATCATGACCAGACACAGCCTCTGATTGAATATTACAACAAAAAAGGCATTTTAAAAGACGTGGATGGAACGATGGATATGGAAGAGGTCTTCCAGGCGATCGTGAAGATACTGGGAGCATAGAACATGGCGGTCACGATTAAATCTGCGAGAGAGATCGAATTAATGCGTGAAGCGGGACGTCGGCTGGAGATCGTTCATGATGAAATGGGCAATATGATCCGTCCAGGCATCTCTACCATGGATATCAATGAATTCGGAGATAAACTGATCAGGAAGCTGGGATGTGTTCCCAACTTCCTGAATTATGGAGGTTTTCCCGCTTCGATCTGTGTGTCGGTCAATGAAGAAGTGGTGCACGGCATTCCCAGAAGGGACCGGATCCTGAAGGAGGGCGATATCGTCAGTCTGGATGCAGGCCTGATCTATAAAGGATATCATTCCGATGCGGCCAGAACCCATGCAGTCGGAAAGATCGACCCAAGAGTTCAGAATCTGATGAATGTGACGAAGCAGAGTTTTTTTGAAGGAATCAAGATGGCAAGGGCCGGGAATCATCTTTTTGATATCTCCGCTGCCATTGATGACTATGTAAGCCGGTTTGGATACGGGATCGTGCGCGACCTGGTAGGACATGGAATCGGGACCAGCCTGCATGAAGACCCTCAGATACCGAACTTCCGGGAGAAACGAAAAGGTATGAAACTGGTGCCGGGAATGACGCTGGCCGTTGAGCCCATGATCAATATGGGAACCTGGAAGGTGATCTGGCTGGAGGACAAATGGACTGTAATAACCAAAGACAGGAGACCATCCGCCCATTATGAGAACACGATTCTGATCACGGATGGGGAACCCGAGATCCTGACCCTTCATGCCTGATGCAGGAGGAAACACATGGTTAGGATAGAAGAAGGGATGCTGGCAAGGTCTATTGCCGGGCATGACCAGGGAAGACTCTATGTCATAATCCGCAGAGACGCAGAATATGTATGGTTAGTGGACGGCATCCTCAGGACGGTGGAAAAGCCGAAGAAGAAGAAGATCAGGCATATTCAGGTGATCCATCGGTATGCGGAACCAGTCAGGAAGGCTCTTGAACAGAAAGAGCCGCTTCAAAATGAACCGATCAAGCAAATAATTCAATCAGAGAGCCGAGGACGGCGGGAGGATAGATATGTCGAAAGCAGATGTAATTGAAATTGAAGGAACCGTAGTAGAGAAATTGCCGAATGCGATGTTCCAGGTGGAACTGGAGAATGGACATAAGGTACTGGCGCATATCAGTGGGAAACTCAGGATGAACTTTATCCGGATTCTGCCGGGAGATAAAGTGACGATTGAGCTGTCACCGTATGACCTCTCTAAAGGCAGGATCATCTGGCGCGATAAATAAAAAGACACCGCGAAAATTTACAAATTTTACTTGCATTCCGGTTATGCCTCTGCTATAATATACAGGCATGATTTTGGGGGCAGTATGCCCTCGGGAAGGAAACGATGAAAGGAGGACTTTACTGTGAAGGTTAGATCATCGGTGAAACCTATTTGCGAAAAGTGCAAAATCATCAAGAGAAAAGGTAGTATCAGAGTAATCTGTGAAAATCCAAAACACAAACAGAGACAAGGCTAATCTGTAACAGTTGAAGATCCGACAGAGGAGATTCAACCGTTTTCTGTGAATGTTAGCACTTGTCGGTTTTTCATATGGCGGCTGCAGTTGAAACACACGGAAGCGTGGAACAACTGATATATATAAAGACTGAAAGTGGACGATTATTCATTAGAGAGATGTTACCTGAAACCGGGAAGGATGGACGGCTGTGCGCCGTAAGTACCGGAAAGAATGGGTCCATACCCATTTGGGCAGACGGGTGGAATCCGTCATTCGCTGCCTCATTTAGGAAAATATTGTAGTAGAAGAAGATGGAGGAATAATCACAATGGCTCGTATTGCTGGTGTAGATTTACCAAGAGAAAAGCGCGTAGAGATCGGCCTGACCTATATCTACGGAATCGGCAGAGTAAGCTCTAACCGTATTCTGAAGGATGCAGGCGTGAATCCGGATACCCGTGTCAGAGATCTGACAGATGATGAGGTCAAGAGGATCAGTTCCGTAATCGATCAGACCCAGATCGTAGAAGGTGATCTGAGAAGACAGATCGCCATGGATATCAAGAGACTTCAGGAGATCGGATGCTACAGAGGCGTTCGTCATCGTAAGAGCCTTCCGGTTCGTGGTCAGAAGACAAAGACCAATGCAAGAACCAGAAAAGGCCCGAAGAAGACCGTGGCAAATAAGAAGAAATAACAGATAACAATTGACAGGAAAGCAAATGTAGAAGAAAGTAGGTTAGTTTAGAAATGGCTAGAGTTACGAAAAAAGTGACAAAAAAGCGTATTAAGAAAAACGTTGAACGCGGACAGGCACATATCCAGTCATCTTTCAATAATACGATCGTTACCCTGACCGATGCAGAGGGTAATGCTCTGAGCTGGGCAAGTGCTGGTGGTCTTGGTTTTAGAGGTTCAAGGAAATCTACTCCGTATGCAGCGCAGATGGCTGCAGAGACTGCGACAAAAGCAGCATTGATTCACGGTTTAAAGACAGTAGATGTATTCGTAAAAGGACCTGGTTCAGGAAGAGAAGCTGCGATCCGTGCATTGCAGGCTTGCGGACTTGAGGTCATCAGTATCACGGATGTGACTCCGGTACCGCATAACGGCTGTCGTCCACCAAAACGTAGAAGAGTCTGATCAGGAGGGTATGAAAGATGGCAATTAACAGAACACCAGTCCTTAAAAGATGCCGGTCCCTTGGCCTGGATCCGGTTTATTTAGGAATCGATAAAAAATCCAAGAGAAATTCCCAGAGAGGAAACAAGAAGGTTTCCGAATATGGGCTTCAGTTAAAAGAAAAGCAGAAAGCAAAATTCATCTATGGCGTGCTGGAAAAGCCGTTCCGTAATTACTATGAGAAGGCTGACCGCATGAAAGGTATGACCGGTGAGAATCTGATGATCATGCTTGAGACCAGATTGGACAACGTGATCTTCCGCCTTGGTTTCGCAAGAACCCGTCAGGAAGCAAGACAGATCGTTGACCATAAGCATGTGCTGGTGAATGGCAAGCAGGTGAATATTCCGTCTTACCTTGTGAAAGCAGGCGATACGGTTGAGATCAAGGAAAAATGCAAAGGCTCTGACCGCTATAAAGCGATCGCAGAGGTAACTGGTGGAAGACTGGTGCCGGAGTGGCTGGATGCAGACCTTGAGAACCTGAAAGGCCTTGTAAAGGAACTTCCGACGAGAGATATGATCGACGTTCCGGTTAACGAGATGCTGATCGTCGAGTTGTATTCCAAATAATTGAATAACCGGTAGGTTTGTCACCCAGCATAGAACAGGAGGGGCTTTTGAGTGGTAGTATTTAACAAACCCAAGATTGAAATCGCAGAGATCTCAGAAGATAAAAAATATGGCAAATTCGTAGTGGAACCATTGGAAAGAGGCTATGGAACGACTCTTGGCAATTCCCTGAGAAGAATTATGCTTTCTTCTTTACCGGGAGCGGCAGTAAGCCAGGTAAAGATTGACGGTGTACTTCACGAATTCAGCTCCATCCCGGGTGTAAAAGAAGATGTAACAGAGATCATCAAGAATATCAAGAGTCTTGCGCACCGGA
>CAMWMT010000159.1 GCA_947175375.1 uncultured Clostridiaceae bacterium
GTGTATTCTGGTCTGGCTGATGTGACAAAATATGCATTATTCAACACGCCCTAGGTATTAGATTGACTGGACTAAAAAAATAAGCCAATGCCGCCGTCAATGTAATTATAGTCGCCAAGGGAACCTCGCGATAATTTCCATGTACATAATCGGATATCATCATACATACCAATGGCACATCACGAAACACTTCTCCAACTACTGGCAAACGAGACAGTTTTTCACAAATATTCATTGTTGCATCTATTAACTTCTGTGTTTTTTCTTCATCTCTTAATATATCTTTGGCTGTAGCCCTTTCATTATCAAGTGCACCTTCAACCTGTTCTTTGCTGACTCCCTTTTTATGTAGTAACTCAAGTATACGCACGAAACCATCCTCTCTAAATATAAAAATCTTAATCCAATAAATAATTTTGACATCTAGTAAATGTCATTTTCTTTTTTATTCTATCATATAATTTTTCAAATAGCAAGCACCAAATATCACTGTAAAGGATGATAAAATGTTCAAAAACAAATCTTCTTCTGGAAAGAATAACATTGCTGGCTCCAACATCACCAAATTCCGCAAGGCATCTAATATCAAGATGTCTCAGCGAGCTCTTGCAGAAAAAATGCAGCTTGAGGGTATCGAGTTGGATAAAAATGCAATCCAACGTATAGAAGCCGGCAAACGTTTCATTACCGATATAGAACTAAAAACATTTGCAAAAGTACTCAAAGTCTCCCTTGCGGATTTATTAAAGGACAAATAATATTTAGGCAAAAATGTACTCTCCAACAATCTGATAGGAGTCTAAGAAACTGATACTCTCTTTACCTTTCCGGCAAACAATAATTCCTGTTGTTATGTTCTATCAGATACAGAATCCCTGGAAATTCCTCTATCTTCGATCGTTTCTCTATCGTAATAGGTGAGATTTCCAGTTCATTGAATTTTTTCAGGTATTTAGAAAAATCATCATCATATAACACTTTTACATTCTGCAGATTACTTTTTGATACCCTGTCCAGTATTTCTATCAGCTTCTCTTTAGTTTTGTTTTTATATCTGGAAGCATTTACTATCTGCTTTGCCTTTTTAAGTTTTACAAACCTTCCTCTCCCATACACCATTTTCAGATATTTCGGAATATTGTCTTTTGCAATTTCGTCTGCATGGGAGAGAAGCTGAAGTGTATCATTATATCCTCTTTTCTTTCCATCATATCTGATTTTACGCCGTTTTACCCGCAATTCTATACGTATGATTCCCTCCGCCACCCGTATTTCATCTTCTGAATACTTTTCTGACTCCCTGCTTAATTGGATTTGTTTATCATACACACTAAGTTCAAAATGGTTTGTATAAACCGTAAAAGAATCTCTGGTAGGGACTTTCCTCTTTCCAGTCGTACTGTGTTCCTTCTTTCGTTCTGATTTATAAGGATATGCTCCCTTTTTCATTAGACGCATGTACTCTTTGACATGTTCCCGATCTCCCAGATCAATATTCACACAATAATCTGCACGCTGTATATAAAATGCATTATGGTCGATTTCTTCGATTTTTGTTTTTTTCAAAAACTGTTTAATTCTTTCGTAACATAATACCAGATCCTTTTTATCTGCAATATATACAAATGGATGGTTATCTTTGTGAAACATCCATCGGGGATTTACTTTTATATCCATCCAGTAATATTTATATAAGTTTTTGCAAGTAATTGTCAAAAGTGAAATCATGTTAAATCCAAAATAAGATGCAATATTGAAATTTATGGTTTTATATGTTGCATCATTCCTTGATATCTTTTTAAAATATCCAGCCCCCTTTTTTTCGCTGAACCTGATTAACTTTTCTTTTATGGAAGTCATATTTTTTTTAGTCAGTTTTGCTCTGAAAGTTAATGTATGGATTGAATAATCCTTTGAATCATATTCCGCAATTATGGGATTAAACTTTTCTATTAAATCCTGTTTCATTTTCCTGTAATCCTCCTGTCAAATTCTCTTTATTTTTGTTTTTGCAGGTTTCTGTTATGCATGTGTTTTTTATCATACATAGAACTCAGTTCAATTAAGTAAGCAATACAATTCCTTCCATTAAAAAATCTCACTTAGACAACTACGTAAGCCAGTGTAAAATTCAATAGCGTACTTTCTTATAACTCCCCATAGCTCTCCGTTTCGTATGGGGAATTCACTTTCTGTATTCTGTATTCTATATTTTATATATATTACTTCTATTTTTTCTTGTATTCCTTTATTTATATAGATTCATATATAGGAATGACCGATTGCATTACATAATTCTCTACTTCTATTACCTTCATGTACCCCACAATATTATTTTCAATTTATCTCGGTTCCCTGGCATTCATATTTTTTTATTCAGGTCTGTACATTTCACTAAGAAGTAAAAATGGGATTGATACCATGAATGAGAAAAGTGGTTCAAAAACCTGTACGCACAATATGAGCATGAACTCATATATTATCTGTTTGAAAGAAAGGAGCGTAACAATATGAAACGTATATCTCCCATATCTGTACCATTATCTGATAAGCGTCTGTTAAGTGTAGATGAGTTCCGGACTTACTGTGGACTGGGACGTAATTCTTCTTTGAAATTAGCAGCAGAAGCACAATGCAGAATTTTCCAGGGAAGGAGATTATTGATTGACAGAATTAAATTCGATGAATGGTGCGCAAGAAATGCAGAATAAAAGAACAGGAGGAAGTATAAAATGGCACTCGATAAAAACGGAAAACCATTACCGAAGGGCATCACCTATCGCTCAAAAGAAAACCGATACATGGGACGTTTTATGTACCATGGCGAATCATTTACTGTTTATGGAAAGACATTAAGAGAAACTCAGAAAGCTTTAAATGATTTAAAATACAAAGTAGAAAACCATATTTATTTTAAAGAATCTTCCGTCACCTTTAACGCATGGTTTGAGATCTGGATCAATGAATACAAAAAACCAAGTGTAAAGGCTGGTACGATTGAAGTTTACAAAAACAGTTACAATGCATATATTAAAAACTGTTTTGGGACTAAACAGTTACGGGATATTCGTACAGACCATATACAATCTTTTTATAATCAGATGGCAAAATTGTATTCTCATAATACTCTGGAAATATGCAGAGCAATATTAAACGGAATGTACACTCAGGCAATCAGAAATGAGATGATTCAGAAAAATCCAGTTTCTAATGCTGTACTCCCCCGAAACAACAAACGGCAAAGTGCCAGTGTCATGTCGGAAGAAGAACAGAAAATATTCCTTACTTATGCAAAAGATACCAGATATTATCCCATCTATGAATTAGCTTTATCAACAGGCATGAGAAGCGGTGAATTACGAGGATTACAGTGGACAGATATTGATTTCCAGGAAAAAATCATACATGTTACACATACGCTCCTGTATCGGGAGCATACATTTATTTTCGATTCACCTAAAACAGCTTCAAGTGAGCGTGATATCCCCATGCTGGATAATGTATACCATCTGCTCAAACGACAGCAGAAAGAACAATTAAAGGAGCGGCTTGAATTCGGAACATCATGGGATCCCCCAAAAGGATTCGAAAACCTTGTTTTCACTAATCCAAAAGGGAATCCCATAACCCGTGACAGGTTAAAAAGATGTACTGACAAGATACTCAAAAAAATACAACACGATTATCCTTTATTCCCGCATGTAACACCACATACATTCCGACATACATTTGCCACCCGAAGCATTGAACGTGGAATACCACCAAAAGTACTGCAGACAATTCTCGGGCACAGCGACCTGGCTACTACCATGGATACCTATGCGCATGTACTCCCGGACACAAAAACCAGCGAAATGAAAAAGCTGGCGGAGTTGTTTCATTAGACACTTGTGTCAGTTTTGTGTCAAAGCGCCTGTTTCAGGATTCTCTGGTCTCTGGAAGGGAAACAAAAAACCTGAAAATTACCTGTAAAATCAACAAAATACCCCGCCCGCTACACGAATGTAACGAACGGGGTATTCTCAAGGGGAGGATAAGTATTCAATTTATCTTTTGTTCACTTATATTATGGCCATTCCTCTGAAAGATATACACGAAAATAAAAATTATTTTTCTTTGCAGTCCTTGATGGAGAAGCTGATCCTTCCCATCTTATCCTTTCCAAGGCATACGACCTTCACGATATCTCCCAGGGTAAGTACGTCTTCTACCCGGTTGATCCGCTCTTTGGCAATCTTGGAGATATGCACCATGCCTTCCTTGCCCGGTGCGAACTCCAGGAATGCACCGAATTCCTTGATGCTTACCACTTTACCGACGAAGATCTGGCCTTCCTCGAAGTCCGTGGTGATGATGCGGACCATCTCCTTTGCCTTCTCCATCATGGCTTTATCTGTACCACAGATGGATACGGCTCCGTCATCATTGATATCGATCTTCACACCGGTCTGCTCAATGATCGCATTAATAGTCTTGCCTCTCTGACCGACCACGTCACCAATCTTCTGAGGATCAATCGTCATCTGGATGATTTTCGGTGCCAAAGGTCCGACCTCCGGACGAGGCTCTGATATCGCTGGTTTCATGCAAGTATCCATGATAAACATTCTCGCCTCACGGCATCTTGCGATAGCTCCTTCCACGATCGAACGGGTCAGTCCATGAATCTTGATATCCATCTGAATCGCTGTAATACCGCGATCGGTACCGGTCACCTTGAAATCCATATCTCCGAAGAAATCTTCCAGTCCCTGGATATCCGTCAACAGTACAAAATCATCATCACTGTCTCCGGTCACCAGACCGCAGGAGATACCTGCCACCATCTTCTTGATTGGCACACCTGCTGCCATTAGGGACATACACGATGCACAGGTGGATGCCATGGAAGTGGAACCGTTGGACTCGAAAGTCTCAGATACTGTACGGATCGCATATGGGAATTCCTCTTCGCTGGGAAGTACCGGAAGCAGCGCACGCTCTGCCAGAGCTCCATGTCCAATCTCCCGGCGTCCCGGTCCTCTGGACGGCTTTGTCTCTCCTACAGAGTAGCTCGGAAAATTATAGTGATGCATATAACGCTTGCTTACTTCATTCTCATCCAGACCATCGATCCTCTGCTGATCAGACAGAGGCGCCAGCGTACACACGTTGCAGATCTGCGTCTGTCCGCGGGTGAACATCGCAGAACCATGGACTCTCGGAATCAGGTCCACTTCTGCAGCCAGCGGACGGATCTGGGTCAGTTCCCGACCGTCCGGACGCTTGTGATCCTTCAGTATCATCTTCCGTACCGTCTTCTTCTGATACTGATAGACAGCCTCTCCCAGTACCTCCAGCCATTCTTCCTTCTCTGCAAAAGCTTCCGTAAGCTTCTCAGTCAGGACGCGGATATTCTCCTCACGGGTCTGCTTGTCATCGGTAAAGACGGCATTCTCCATCTCTTCCGGCGGAACAATCTCTCTAATTGCTGCAAACAGTTCCTCCGGAACTGCACAGCTTGTATAATCATGCTTCGGCTTTCCGACCTCTGCCACAATCTTCTCGATGAACGCGATCAGCTCCTGATTAATGCCGTGTGCCATATAGATGGCTTCGATCATCTTATCCTCCGGAACCTCATTAGCTCCTGCCTCGATCATCATGACTTTTTCCTTGGTGGATGCAACCGTCAGATTCAGATCACCATTCTTCCACTGCTCCTGAGACGGATTGATAACAAAATTTCCATCTACCAAGCCCACCTGAGTCATAGCACAGGGACCGTCAAAAGGAATATCTGAGATGGATGCCGCAATGGCGGATCCCAGCATCGCCACGATCTCCGGACGGCACTCCGGATCCACACTCATGACCATATTGTTAAGAGTCACATCATTTCTGTAATCCTTCGGGAACAGCGGTCTCATGGGACGGTCGATTACGCGCGCAGTCAGTACCGCATTCTCAGATGCCTTTCCCTCTCTCTTATTGAAGCCTCCAGGAATCTTGCCTACAGAATATAATTTTTCCTCAAATTCCACACTCAGTGGGAAGAAGTCGATTCCGTCACGGGGTTTGTCCGATGATGTTGCGGTCGATAATACGACGGTGTCTCCATAGTGCATGAACGCCGCACCATTCGCCTGGGCTGCCACGCGGCCGATATCCACTCTTAAAGTTCTGCCGGCCAGCTCCATAGTATAACTTTTGTACATAAACTATATCTCCTTTCCATAATCTTGTTGAACATGGACAGCCAGACCCGTATACCTTTCGAAACACTGCTGCCTGCTCCATATACACTTCTGCGGCAGAAGATACCGAAACTACTGAAAAACACAAACTGCATTTGTACTTTTCAGTGGTCTCGGTGCCTGTCTCCTGCCAAAAATGATATCGCAGGCAAAGACTTTCTGTTAATTCTGTATGTCCTGCCCACGAAAATAAGGCGGAGATAACCCCGCCTTATGGTTATTATTTTCTCAGACCTAATCTGGCGATAAGAGTACGATATCTCTCGATATCCGTCTTTTTCAGATATGCCAGCATGCCACGTCTCTGGCC
>CAMWMT010000160.1 GCA_947175375.1 uncultured Clostridiaceae bacterium
CGCTCCTTCTGCAGGACTGTCAGATCGATCTCCCGGTTTTTGATCAGCTCCACCTTGACTTCCTTGAAGATCTCCACATCCGGGATCAGCTCTGTTTGTTCTTCCTCTTCCATCTGCTTACTCAATTCCAGAAGCGAGATCCCATCTTTCCCGGATGCATGGCGGATGAGACACCCCAGGCTTCCTTCATATTTTTTCAGCTTTTCCCGGCGAAGCCTTTCTTTTTCCCGCTGCCAGCTCTCTTCATCAAAATCCAGCTCTTCCTCACTGTCCGTCTCCATCCGTCTCCGGGTCGGACGCTGAAGCTGAAAGGCTTTGTTCAGGTTATAGGCCTTCTGTACATCCTGGTTGAACAGCGGGCGCAGGAAATAGTCCAGTCTCGTGAGCGTGTCCGCATCTTTCAGTACCTCGTCATACAGGCCGGTCCGAAGGGGAAAACGCTGGATCAACGACATCTGGGAAAGCTGCTCCAGCTCCCTCGTATAGAGCGCCTTCAGGTCAAAATGGCTGCTCAGGATCTTCTGATGTTCGTCAATCGTCCGGTTCAGATAGGACTCGATCTCCCTCAGATGGTTCAGGTTGTCTTCCTCCTTGGGAAGAAGCTGCTGCACATTGATGTTCTTCTCCTCCAGCTCTCTGGCACGGCTTTTCACCATCTCCCGATAATTTTGGAATTTCTGCTTGGTATCCTGAATCGTATCCAGATTTTCCAGAAGAATCGTCTCATAGTCCCGTACCGAGTAATTCAGGGCGTTCCTCCGGATCTTGCCCATGGCATCCTGAATCTTCTGCAGCTGTACTCTCAGCAGATTAAAGACATTTTTGATCTCGTCCACAGCCTTGTCATAGCTCTGCTTTTCCAGATGCATCTGGAAGATCATCTCATGGACTGTCAGTTTCATATTATTTTCAATTTCCAGAGTGGAGAGCAGCAGATTATATCCATCATCGGTCAGATAATAAGAAGTGCGCCGGAATTCCTGATCCACATAGACGATGCGGTTGGCAACATAGCTGATGTGCATGTTCTGATATTCATTTTCCTCAAAGTCAAAGCCATCAAAATACATGGCCTTTCCTTCATTGCACAGAATGACATTGACGATAAAATCCCCCAATTGTTTACAGTCGTCGTAATTCAGGTTTTTGTGGAAATGCTGCATGTTGACTGTGTCAATGTAGGCCCCGATGTCATCCATCGTACAGTTTTCTTCGCGAAGGGACTGTTCCATGATGTAGAGAAGGACTGCGAAGATGATGTTGATCTGCTCGGAACCTGACGAGAATCCATACTGTTTCCAGGTGGTCTTCTGGATGCTGTTCTGAATCAGCATAAAATGAAGCCCGACGCTTTTCATGCGGCGGGGGAAATGTTTCAGAAAATCGTATTGCATGGGAATCCTTTCTTTATATCGTATATGTAGACGCGGCTTCGGGTGGGGCTGAGTCCTGCGCAAACGGGACAACATTCCGGCGAACTAACTGCTAACTGCGACTAAGGCTCTCCGGAGAGCCGTCGCGCCAAGTCTCCGTAAGCAGTGGATTTCGCCTCCATTAAAATCACGTAAAATCTGTAATGTTCAAAATTTCCTGTGGTATGTAAGTACCAGCTTTCAGAATCTTCTTCATCTTTTCGGATATCTCATCTGAAAAATACTGAAAGAATGCGCTCCCAATATTCCGGTTCTGCTGATCTTTGGTAGCTGGCAGTGTTCTGACCTGTTCTGCTTTATGGAGCATGGCTTCATAGGCCGGACAGAACGGGCGGATCTGCCAGCGGGGATGGCACAGATTTGCCAGATTTTCCCAGATGCCGATTCCTTCATAGTCCAGATCGCCGAAATACCAGATCTGATTCTGTGCATCTGTCATATAGGGTTCCACGCAAAGATCAAAATCCTGAAAGGAACGCAGGATCCCTTTTCCGGCACCGTAGATCAGTGTTCCCATAGGGATACCGAAGATAGATTCGTTTCTGTTCAGGAGGTGACGGCGCATGCTGTAGAAAGTGTCTTTATTTTCGAGAATCAGCAGATTCTGAGGCACTGCTCTTGTATGGGAATAGTAGGAAAGCGGCTCTGTGGTACCGTACAGGTTTAATGCTTCCAGGGAGATTCCGCAGTGCTTCAGAATCTTCTTTCCCTGTTCTTTTGTCAGAAATTTTTCCCTGCCCCAGATCTCAAAGCTGCGTTCGTTAACGGACTCCGAGACAGGCGTTCGGTCTTTGTTTTTTCGAAGCCATGCATCCAGCATCAATACCCACGAACGTTCCTTCTGATACATCTCCGGATGAGAGAGATAGTAATCAATGGATATGGACGGGACCAATTGGAATTTCAGTTCTTCCAGAAGCGGACTTAAGTCTTCTTTTTCTTCCACCAGCCAGTATTCCCGGTAGAGTGCCGGTTTCTTGCCGTTTTTTCCAGATGCTTTCAGAGGTTTGATGCGGCCTGCTTCCAGAAGTTCGGTGATGTAAGTATATTGTTGTCCATAATCGAACTGCTGCTTCCTGGTGAGCAGGGCTTCAAGGGTTATGCGTTTCATGGATGGGTATGCTCCTGTCAGGGATCACTATGTTTCATCAAGTAATCAAATAGCCTGTTTTTTATACATATGGTAGTATTCCAGAGCTTTGGAAACAGGAACGTTCAGCTTTTTCTGCAATCGCTCCAGAATCTCCTGCTCTGAGAGATGGAATTCAATACCTGTCTCAACAATTTCTGCCGCCCGTCCTTCTTCCCTGCCCTCTTTCGCAATCTCTTCGAATAATGTACACATCCTGTCGCCCTCCTTTTCAAAAGCATGATAGTCAAGCTTACCATTGGTTGCTCCCGCAAGCGCCATGATCACCGATTTATCTGTCCGATGTTCCTCGCTATATTGTATCGCCTGCTCCTTCGCCTCATGCCAGGGTATGCTTTTATCCAGAATAATTTTCAGAAGATGAAACAGATCAATATTGTTGGCATGATGCAGCGCCAGATCATTCCGCCTTGCCTCTACCAGCAGCATATGGTAATCGTTCACGTACTTTTTCATCTCTTCCGGAATATTCAGCATTTCATGCAGAGTCGTGGCACCATCCCATGGCTTTTCGCCATAATAGATAACTACCGTGATGACCGGCAGGAAGCGGTCTGTCTTTTTCATTCTGGACAGATATTCGTCTGCTTCCATACCTTCCGATGTCTTATACTTTTTCGCATTGCTGTCATACTGCTTTTTATAGGTGCTGTAATCGTATCCCATCACCCGCATAGGCATGGCATAATGAATATGCTCCTGACTTTCCAGCCCCAGCATGACAAATTCCACTCCATGGGTTCTGGATCTCTTTTGTATCTTGATATTATCCCTGGACGCTTCGATGCTTTCTGCATACTTCCCGTGCTCCAGAATCGTGGATTCTTCTGTATCCACGTCCTCCAGCTCCTCCGGGCGTATCACCGGTCTTCCTTCAAAGAGAACCGCATTGAAAAGATCCGCAAACTGTTCATTATTGCGCCAGTAATTCTTTAGTACAGTATCCGGCTTTAAGCCCTGTGTCTTCGCCATACTGTATTCCTTTCCTCCACTGGTTTTAGTATACTATTAAACCAGTGTGCTTTCAAGGCAAAGAAATGATTTGCGCATATACTTACTGCATCTGATACAAAATCAGACCGCCTTTCCTTTCGTATCCGGTATCCCACAGTCTGTCAAAGTTGAACCATTTCCAGTTCCCGTAAGTAACTGCTTTGACCATAAAATTGTCTTTCGCTTCCTCATAACCTGTCAGCAGGAACCAGTGCCACACATAATCTTTAAATTCCGGATTACGATGTTTCAGCAGGAGACAGGGAACCAGAAGATTTTGATCAATCTGCGTCTTCAGGGCACTCCTCGCTTCTGTTCCTTCTCTGTCACCGTGCAGAGGTTTCATGTGGACTCTCTGTTCACCGTGCTCCTGGAGATATCTTCCAAAGCCTTCTATGTACATTTCCAGCCTGCTGATTCCAAAAAGTCTTGGATGCAGATATGGTTTCATCATCTTCCCGAAATCCAGATAATCTTTTTTATTAAACCCGTTTTTCCCATATGGATAAAGATTTGTTCCATGATGAAGGTCAAAATACATACAGCTCTCACATGCTGCTATTGCCGCACATCCGCCAAACTTCATCATCAGATCCGTAAACCAGTCCTGACTGCCTCCATATAAATTTTCAACTTTGAAATAATCAAGTTCTTTTTTCATTTGGTCTCCTGAAAGGGAGTGTTGCAAAATGTAATCTTGTCTGTGTGCTCAACAACACTGTCCAACCCATTCCATACAAGTGCTGAACACACGGGCAAAGAGCATTTTGCAACACTCCCTTTATCATTTTATCTTTCATAATGTAAGGGTATCATTGGTATTATTATCTCAAATATCACTCTCACCTATGCTCCCCACACCCATGGTTTCCGCAGTTTCCGCCATGATGCTCTCCATGGTGATTACACTGCACATTGGGATTGTACTCCAAATTCCCTTTCAAAAGTGCCTCCACTGCTGCATCTGCATCGCCGGACACTCCACCGTAGAGCCGGATCCCTGCTGATGCCAGTGCATTCTGCGCACCTGCGCCGATGCCGCCGCAGATCAGCGTGTCTACCTGATGCGCCTGTAAAAATCCTGCCAGTGCTCCGTGTCCGCTTCCGTTTGTGTCTATTACTGTGGAGGATACCACCCTTCCATCCTGCACATCATAAACCTTAAACTGCTCCGTGTGCCCGAAATGCTGAAAAATCTGTCCGTTTTCGTAAGTAACTCCAATTTTCATCACCTGATGACCTCCTTCTTTTCTCTGGTTTGATCTAACTTTATTCTATACCAAATTTTCACAGATATCCATGATTTCTTTTTATGAAAAACCTCTCCGCTTCAGCTCCTCCGCAATCTTCCCGTATGTTGGCAGCTCCACTTTGTACTGCCTGCCCATCCGCACCACTTCGAAGATCAGTCCATCCATCTCGGATAACTTTCCTTTTTTCACATCCCGCTGCATGGATGTGGATGCTTCCGGTGTCAAACTGTCCAGAATATCCAAATTGGTCTGTACGATATCCACCTCAAAGTGGATTCCCATGGCTTCTGCCAGTATGTCGATCTCATGAATCAATGCTGCAAAAGTATCCCGGACCTCTCCCAGTTTCTGCATGTCTCCCGCCATGGCATCATAATACTGCCCGCATGCCGCTGCAGGTGATACGTAGGAAAATTTCTGAAGCGCATCCCGACGGATATTTTCAGACAGGATTCCTGTGATCCCGCTGTCATCCAGATCCTTCTTCACTTCCGACAGAACTTCCCGGTACTCTGAAGGCTCTCTCACGCCGAACACTACCCGGAAGATATCTCCGTTCTGCCACAGACAGCCCGGCTCTTTGATCTCACCTGCAATGTAAATACATCCGTCCGTTACCAGAAGCTCCGGCAGCTGCTTTTGAAGCCTGCCTCCGGTTCCATAGATGTTCAGAAGCGGAATGACCACGGTATCCGGCTTTGCCACTCTGCGGATAAAGGGTATGGTATCCTCCAGAGAATAGCCTTTCACACAGACAAAAATCACATCCGGATGTTCCTCATAGTGTTCCATGTCTACCGCCTTTACCGGACGGACTGTATAATTGCCCTTCTTTGTCGTCTCCATACGAAGCCCTTCCGCCTGCATGGCCGCCAGATGCGCTCCTCTTGCAATCAGGGTCACATCTTTCTCTGCTTCCGTCATATAGGCTCCGATACATCCGCCGGTCCCTCCAGCTCCAATAATCAAATACTTCATTTCCAATCTCCATTTCTTCTTAATTATAGTTCCTTATCTCTCAATCAAACATGCTGTTCAAAAAAGACTTCATCTCTTCCAGCATCTCTACAGCATCCTCATCACCCTTTTCTGCTTTCTCTTTCAGGAGTTATCTTTAAAGTCAGCATGAAAGAAAGTCCTTTCTTTTGATCACCAGATTATATCTGCCCCAGGACACCTCATGATAAGAAAGCGCATATTCCGTAAAAGACCGCTCTGTAAAACCGATTTTCTCATAGCAGCGCCTTGCTGCCTGGTTCTCCGCGAACACATTGAGTTGAACCAAATCTGCTCCTGTTATGTAAAATGCATACTGAAGCGCCAGCTCCAGCATCTTTCTGCCATAGCCCCTGCCCCGCTTCTCAGGGTCGACGACAATAAATTTTAAAAAGCCTTCATTATTTTCTGTATTGATGGAATAGCAAAAAAAGCCGACCACGGTCCCGTCATTCTCTGTTGCCACGTAGGCGCTGTCCGTCCAGTCCCTGGCATTTTTCTCCAGCAGATCATGCAGGCTCTGTCTGGTCATGGGGTACGAAATGAGACCCGCGCACCACAGGGCGTGGATCTTCTCCGTGTCGATCCATTTTTCTACATATTCATAATCCCGGAATTCCATATAGGGTCTGATTCTCATAGGTGGCTACTCCTTATCTTTTGTACTATAAATGAGCAAATTTAGAAAATTGCACAATGGCTCATGCCACTAAGGCTAA
>CAMWMT010000161.1 GCA_947175375.1 uncultured Clostridiaceae bacterium
ATGGGATAGAGGCTTACAGCTCGCCGACGCCGACTACCCGTTTTGTTAGTCTGAAAACGAAGCTGCCGTTTCTTGCAAGGGAGCTTTTCTTCTATACTGGATATAAGGTATACCGGCTTTTTCCTGTACAGGTTCCGGCTGTGGTACGGTAGCAGCCAGTGGGGGCTTCTTTGTTCTTAGCGTATTTTTAACATGATGCTGTGATATAATGTCACCAACTGAAGCGAAGCGGAAGTTGATGACCTGCGCGAGCATCAGCGAGCTTCTTTGGGAAATAATAAAAGATATAATAGGCAGAGCGAATGCGGAAAAACGCAGAAGAGAGAATGAACAGCAATGGGAAAGAAACAGGGTACATTTAAGAAAGATTGTCTGATCACTGCAGGAATTCTGGGAATTGCAGCATTGATCGCGCTCTTTTTGCAGCAGTTTGTATCGACGGACACGCATGTGCCGCTTTTATTTGTTCTTGCGGTATTGTTTGTATCCAGATTCACGGATGGCTATCTGTATGGAATCGCAGCGTCTGTCGTGGCTGTCATAGAGGTAAACTATATATTTACTTATCCATATTTTGAGATCAACTTTGTACTGGCGGGCTATTCGCTGACTTTTATCGCCATGCTGGTCGTCTCTGTGATCGTCAGCGCTTTAACGACTCAGATCAAGCAGCAGGAGCAGATCCGGCTGGAAGCAGAAAAGGAAAAGATGCGGGGGAATCTTCTGCGGGCAGTGTCCCATGACATTCGCACTCCTCTGACTTCGATTGTCGGTTCTGCCTCCGGAATTCTGGATAATGAGGAGATACTTCCCAGAGAGCGGATGCTGGAGCTGGTAAAGGATATCAAAGAGGAAGCCCAGTGGCTGATCCGCATCGTGGAGAATCTTCTGTCAGTTACCAGGATCAATGGGGAAAATGCGCATATCAATACAGATGACGAGATTGTAGAAGAAATCGTAGGAAGCGCGGTGCTGAAGTTTCGGAAACGTTTTCCAGAGATGGAAGTGGAGACGGCTATGCCGGAGGATGTTCTGATGGTTCCCATGGATGGCATTCTGATCGAACAGGTGATTGTAAACCTTCTGGAGAATTCCGCGCTTCATGGAAGAACTACCAGTCTCATACGGATCATAGTGGACAAGAGGCCAGGAAGACTCCTGATATCAGTGGAAGACGATGGGGAGGGCATCAGAGAAAGCGTTCTTCCGGTCATGTTCGACGGAAGCCTTCAGTCTCGGGAAGGAGAAGAGTATGATTCCAGGAGGAATATGGGGATTGGGCTGTCTGTCTGTATGAGCATTGTTAAGGCTCATAAAGGAAATATGAAGGCCGAAAACAGAAGTGAAGGGGGAGCAAGGGTAACATTCTGGCTGCCAATGGAGGAGAACAATGGATATTAAAGATCGAGTACTTGTGGTGGAGGATGATAAAAGTATCCGGAATTTTTTTCGGACAGTGCTGGAAGCGAATCATTATGATGTGCTTATGGCAGGTACGGGAGCGGAAGCCCACAGTCTGATCACTTCCAGATGTCCGGATGTGGTGATCCTGGATCTGGGACTGCCGGATATGGATGGCCTGAAGATCCTAAAAAGTATACGGGAGTGGTCCGGAATGCCGGTGATCGTAGTGTCTGCCCGAACCCACGAGAAGGATAAGGTAGAAGCTCTGGATATGGGGGCAGATGACTATATTACAAAACCCTTTGGGACCTCAGAACTGCTGGCAAGGATTCGTACGGCGATCCGTCATGCAAGAGCTGCCTGTCTAGCGCCGGAAGGCATGCATACAGGAGTGTTTCGTTCCGGAGGAATGGAGATTGATTATGATAAGCACCGGGTATATGTCGATGGCAAGGACGTGGGCCTGACGCAGAATGAGTACAAGATTGTTAGCCTTCTTGGAAGATACGGGGGAAAGGTGCTGACTTATGATTTTATAATTAAAGAGATATGGGGTCCCAACATGAGGACAGATAACCGGATCTTACGTGTTAATATGGCAAATATCCGAAGAAAGATTGAGAAAAATCCGGCACAGCCGGAATACCTGTTTACAGAAGTGGGAGTAGGATACCGGATCGTGGACCCGGATTAAAAACAACGGTTGATTCTGAGCGTAGAATTTGGTAAAATTACAACCATGGAGGTGATACGTATGGATATTGGGGCATTGTCTGTTTCCATGTCTGCAGCCAGCTTCAGTATGAATGTGGGGGTTGCGATGCTGGAGAAAGTTCTTGATACAGCAGAAGTGACCGGTGAGATGCTGACGGAGATGATGGAATCCGTTCCGACTGCGGGACTGGGAGAATATATTGATATCAGAGTATAGAATGAATGCTCTGCAAGATGCAGCTTCTGTTTCCGGCAGGAATGTACGGAGACGGAAGCTGTATCTGCATATCTGGCGTTTGAAAATTGCCAGAAAGTACGATAAACGGCAGATGGACTGATGTTCTATGTGGACAAGGATTTGGTGCCATTTATATGGTTTACAGGCAGGTCCGGCATTCGGCAACCATATAAAGAGCCTGGTAGGTAGCATATGAAAAGAAGCTCTGCAGGTGCAGGAAGCCCGGAGTTTTATTTGGGGAAAGGAATCACAGAAGATGATGGAAGAGAAACAGAAGAAGGAACTTGCGCTAAAGCTGATCGGGCGCCTGAAAAAAGAATATCCGGATGCCGGTTGTACTCTGGACTATGATGATGCCTGGAAACTTTTGGTAAGCGTCCGTCTGGCAGCACAGTGTACGGATGCCAGGGTAAATGTGGTCGTGGAAAAGCTGTATGAGAGATTTCCGGATGTAGATGCGCTGGCAGCGGCGAAAGCGGAAGAAATCGAAGAGATCGTAAGGCCATGTGGTCTGGGAAAGAGCAAGGCTCGGGATATCAGCGCATGTATGAAGATTCTGAAAGAACAGTATGGTGGTAAGGTGCCGGACAGTTTTGATGCATTGTTAAAGTTGCCAGGAGTGGGCAGGAAGAGCGCGAATTTGATCATGGGCGATGTATTTGGAAAGCCGGCGATCGTGACTGACACCCATTGTATCCGTCTGGTGAACCGGATGGGCCTGGTGGATGGAGTGAAGGAGCCCGGGAAAGTAGAGAAGGCATTGTGGAAGCTGATTCCGCCGGAAGAAGGCAGTGATTTCTGTCATCGGCTGGTCTATCATGGAAGAGATGTCTGTACAGCGAGGACGAAGCCGCACTGTGAGAGATGTTGTGTCAGTGACTTGTGTGCGAAAGTGGGTATACAAGACCAGTAGACAGATGCTTGGGGACTGCAGGACAGAATAACAGATCCGGAGGACTGTAGGATGAGAAAAGCAGATTCTGGAAAAAGGACAGGGAAGAAGATATGTAAGATCGTGCTTGCGGCGCTTTTGTTGACCGGAACAGTCGGATGTGGGCGTCAGGTAGCCGATGCAGATGACCGTACAGGCGACAGAATTCGGATCGTCTGTACCATATTTCCCGAATATGACTGGGTAAAACAGATACTTGGCGGACAGGCAGAAGAAGCAGAGCTTACGCTTCTTCTGAAAAATGGCGCAGATCTGCACAGTTATCAGCCGACCGTATGGGATATGAAAGCCATATCGGAGGCGGACTTGTTTCTCTATGTAGGGGGAGAATCGGATTTTTGGGTAGAGAATGCACTAGCAAATGCAGACAATCCGAATTGTCGTACCCTGAATCTGATGGAACTTCTGTCGGATACGGTCAAAGAGGAAGAAGATACAGAAGGTATGCAGACAGTACAAGGACATGAACACGGGATGGGGGAATATCATGTCCATGAGGATGCGGAGGTTCTTGAGAAAGAGATCGAATACGACGAACACCTCTGGCTGTCGCTTCGGAATGCGCAGACGGTATGTGAAGCAGTTACAGAGACGCTCTGTGAACTGGATAGCGGACACAGGGATATTTATGAACAGAACAACAGAGAATACCAGGAAAAGCTTCAGGTACTGGATAGGAAGTATATGGAAGCGGTGGAACAGGCATCTGTACCAGCGCTGTTGTTTGGAGATCGTTTTCCATTCCGGTATCTGACGGATGATTATGGGATCGCATATTATGCGGCATTTGCCGGATGCGCGGCAGAGACAGAAGCCAGTTTTGAAACCATTGTGTTTCTGGCAGAAAAAGCAGGGGAACTGGGGCTTCCGGCTGTGATGAAAATAGACGGGTCTGACGGGGCGATCGCCCGGACGATTGCTGAGAATACGAAGACCAAAGATCAGAAAGTGCTGCTTCTTGATTCCATGCAGTCCGTGAGCGGGCAGGATATGGAAGACGGAGAGAATTATCTCTCTATTATGGAAAGGAATTTGGAGGTGCTGAAAGAAGCGCTTCTGGTGGCAGACCAGTCCTGATGGATTGAGATCGAAAACGAAAAGAACAGAATTTTTAATAAGGAGAATGATATGGCACAGATTTTGTGCGAAGATGTGGTACTGGGTTACGAAGGAAAAGCGGTGGTGCAGAACCTGAATTTTGAAGTGAATCAGGGAGATTATCTGTGCATTGTCGGAGAGAATGGTTCCGGTAAGAGTACGTTAATTAAAGCGCTTCTTCGTCTAAAAAATCCCATGTCAGGTATGATACGCATGGGTGACGGTTTGGAAGCAGACGGTATCGGGTATCTGCCGCAGCAGACGATCGTACAGAAGGATTTTCCGGCGTCGGTACAGGAGATCGTTCTGTCCGGCTGTCTGGGACGTTTTGGATGGCGTCCGTTTTACGGGAAAGCCGAAAAAGATATGGCAGAAGGAAATATGGAGAAGCTTGGCATTACTCATCTGGCAAAACGCTGCTACCGAGAATTATCCGGTGGTCAGCAGCAGAGAGTTCTGCTGGCAAGGGCACTTTGCGCCACCAGATATATGCTGCTTCTGGATGAACCGGTGTCAGGCCTTGATCCGGCAGCCGTTCAGGAAATGTATGATCTTCTGGAAAAACTGAATCATGAAGACCGGATTACGATCATTATGGTATCTCATGATATTCATGCAGCAGTCACCTATGCGGACCATATTCTTCACATCAGTGAAGAACCGCTATTTTTCGGCACAAAGGAAGACTATATAAAAAGCGGGATCGGCAGAGCGTATCTCTCTGTGACCGGAGGTGGAAGACATGCTTGAGATGCTTGGAATTTATTTTGGTTATCCGTTTGTGAGGTATGCCATGCTGGTGGGGGTACTGATCGCGCTGTCCTCGTCTCTTCTGGGAGTATCGCTGGTACTGAAACGGTTCTCGTTTATTGGCGACGGGCTTTCCCATGTGGCGTTCGGTGCCATGGCGGTAGCCACTGTGCTGGATGTTGAGAACGATATGGTGGTCGTTCTTCCGATCACGATAGGATCTGCGGTGCTACTTCTTCGCACCGGACAGAATGCAAGACTGAAAGGAGATGCGGCCATCGCTATGATATCTGTAGGCGCGCTGGCATGCGGATATCTGTTTTTGAACCTGTTCTCCCGTTCCGCGAATCTGACCGGAGATGTGTGCAGTACTTTGTTTGGTTCTACGGCGATCCTGACACTGTCCCGTTCGGATGTGTGGCTTTGTATTATGATGTCCGTGCTGGTGATAATGATTTTCACTATATTTTATCATCGCATCTTTGCAGTAACGTTTGACGAGACATTTGCGCAGGCGACCGGGATGAAGGCCGGCCGGTATAATCTTTTGATCGCAGTGGTGACAGCATCCGTCATTGTGCTTGCCATGAAGTTGGTGGGTTCCCTTCTCATATCAGCGCTTATCATCTTTCCGGCGCTTTCTGCTATGCGGCTGTTCAAAAGCTTCCGCGGTGTGATCATGGCATCGGCGATCCTGTCCGTTTTGTGCGCTGCATCAGGGATCTTGCTTTCGATTCTGGCATCTACACCGGTCGGGGCGACGATCGTGTGCATGGATATCGCGATGTTTGCTCTGTGCAGCCTGATGGATATGGTTCACAGGTAGACTAGTGTACTGTATCATTGCATTTTCTGGTAATATTTAGTATAGTAGATGCAGAAAAAGAGTGAGGATTAAGAGTTATGGAACATATAATAAGTGCAGTCTCTCCCGGGAGTATTGCGCAGGAAATGGAGATCGAACCGGGAGATGTGCTGCTGTCTGTGAATGGACAGGTTCCGGAGGATATATTTGATTATCGGTATCTGATGAATGAAGAAGAGGTTCTGGTCCTGATACGGAAGCAAAACGGGGAAGAATGGGAACTGGAGATTGAGAAAGAATATGAAGAGGATTTGGGATTGGAATTTGCGAACGGACTGATGGATGATTACCGTTCCTGCAGGAACAAATGCATTTTCTGCTTTATCGACCAGCTTCCCAAAGGGATGCGGGACACTCTGTATTTTAAGGATGATGATTCCCGCCTGTCTTTTCTTCAGGGAAATTATCTGACCCTGACCAATATGAATGATTCAGATCTGGATCGAATCATCTACTATAAGCTGTCGCCTATCAATATTTCATTTCAGACGACGAACCCCGAATTGAGATGTAAGATGCTT
>CAMWMT010000162.1 GCA_947175375.1 uncultured Clostridiaceae bacterium
AATGAATACAGAATTCATTTATTGCTTTAGACCAACTTGGTAAGTTAGAATCAATGTCCACACCTGCCCCTACAAATAAAACAAGCTTTTTATTAATATATGCTTCATGCAAAATATTAATTGATTCTTTGACAAAAGCACTATTTTCTTCATTATTTAAGTCCAAATTAAACATTTTATAAACTCCTCTCAATCCACCACATTAAAAGAGTATTCTGATTGTATTACACAAACATCTTCTGTAACAATCCTTTTTTTATATTTTTCCAAATTGCCAACTTATCTCTTTTTATCTGAATTATTTCAGCAAACGCAAGTAAGCAAACTGCTATTTTTTGTTGTTCTTGAAAACAAGGTATTTTCAATTTTATTTTCTTGCAAACATCTTGATTTAATTTAGGCTGTGCGGTTCCCGTATTATACTTAATATAATTAAGACGCTCTAATTGCTCACAAATAAAATTATTGTCATTTCCATTTCTAGCCTTTAGTACATGTGCATGATTATTTACCCAAAATTTCCCGTTTGCCAAAAAACAGACTCTATAGTTTCGGTCTATTATATTAGCTCCATCTTCACTCAGTAAAATGTGCTCTCCTTCAAAAAGATAACCATCCACATAATCAATAATTCCTGATGCTCCATAATAAGGATAAATTCCCGATAATCGCTCACCTTTCTCTAAAGGTCTGCGTTGCCCATCCAAAAACACAACAACTTCTTCCAATTTCTTTTCCTCCCACTCTGGATACTCACTCCCATCATCTGCCTTAAACCTCAATTTACGATTAAAAATTTTCTGCAATATGGCCTTTTTCTGCTCTTCCAAAGCAGAAATTTCTTCTTTTTGTACTTGAATCATATCGTCTATAGAAGAAAAAAAATCAGCAATCCTCTTTTGTTCTTTTACATTGGGAAATGGCTTTTCAATATTAACAAATTGCGAAAAATGAACTCTCAATTTTTCAATTAACGTACCAGTAGCAATCGAATAATAATAGTTCAGCATTTTATTAGTAGTAAGATAATTCTCCCAAAATTTTAATGTGTCTACATTGCGCAATGAAAAAATGTTATAATACCCCGACACGCTTACAGAAAACTTTTGATGATTTACTTTTAATGCTCCGAACCTCAAATTCATCGGGTTATATACAAATGCATTCGGAGGTACTATTTTGTAAACGTCTCCTTCTTTATTTATCAAAAACTCCCTCTCATATCTTTCACTTTTTGGAACCACTCCATCTTCTATAGTCAAACTATATAAAGGATATTTTACTTTATCTGATGTTCTATCAACATGTTCAATAATTTCATTACCAAATCTATGTTCTTCCCACTCATCCGTAAACTCTGGAAACCTCAACTCAGGCTTCGCCATACTCTCACCTCTTTCTCTACAACCCCAGCTCCGCTAAAAACGCATTCACCTTCTCTAGTGCCGCCTTCTCCTTCGCCTCCAACTCCACCAGCTTCGCCCTGTTCGCTGCGATATCCACCGGCTCTTCTTCCTCAAACGTATCCACATATCGCGGAATATTCAGGTTATAATCATTCTTCTCTATCTCATCCATATACGCCTTATGGCAGTATTTATCAATATCTTCCCTCTTGACATAAGCATTGACAATCTTATCAATATGCTCATCCGTGATATAGTTCATCGCCTTCCCGGACACGAACTCCTTGCTGGCATCAATAAAGAAAATATTATCCGAATTTCCATTACGTTCTTTCTTAAATATCAGACAGCATACAGGAATGCTTGTCCCCTGAAAACAGTTCGCCGGAAGTCCGATCACCGCATCCAGATAGTTTAACTCCCGGATGATATATTTTCGAATCCTCTCCTCCGCCGAACCACGGAACAATACTCCATGGGGGAGAAGCACAGCAATCCGGCTGTCTCCTTCATCCATATGATAGATCATGTGCTGCACAAACGCCAGGTCTGCTTTAGAAGCCGGAGCCAGTTTTCCATAGGCAGCATATCTCTCGTCCTCCAGGAAACGGGGATCCGCACTCCACTTCGTAGAATAAGGCGGATTGGCTACCTGAACCGTGAACCTTTCTTCTTCAAATTCCCGATCGTCCTCCAACGTGTCCACATTAATGATGTGAAAATTCTGATACGGGATATCATGCAGGATCATGTTCATTCTGGCAAGGTTATAGGTACTGCTGACCTTCTCCTGCCCATAATACCTGCGGACTTTTGCATATTGCCCCACCTGCAGCAAAAGGGAACCGGAACCGCAGGCACAGTCAAAAGCGGACAACACATCGGTCAGCCCGACTGTGGCAAGTCTGGCAACCAGCTTGCTCATGTTTGTCGGCGTATAGAATTCACCACCCTTTTTCCCCGCTGTAGAAGCAAAATTTCCAATCAGCGTAATATAAGCCGTTCCCAGAATATCTACATCCGTACCGCCCATCTCAAAGCTGATGCTGTCAATCTGCTTTAGAATCTTCCCAATCAGCTTTCCGCGCTGCCTCAGCTCCCTTCCAAGTTTGGAAGATTTCAGATCCATATCCTCGAATAAGCCCCGGAAGTCTTCTTCTGACTCCCTGCCGATGGTGGATTCCGTAATGGAAGCAATAATCTCTTCCATATAGTCAATGGTAAAATTATCGCTGTTGACCATCTGAAGCACATTGGGAAATAAGTATTGCGGTTCCAGGACGAATCCAAGGCTTTCCAGCATATCATCCGCCACTTCCTCCCGGAGTTCTTCGTCCTCCCATGCCTCTTCGTAAGTGATCTCATCATATTCAAAAGCTTCCGTCAGAAAACGTTCCGCTTTATCGGACAGATGCTTATAGAAAATCAGTCCCAGAATATAGTTCTTAAACTCATACGCTTCCATGGTTCCTCTCAGGTCATTCGCCATGGCCCATAATCTTGCTGCCAGTTCACTGGCTAATTTTTTCTGTTCATTGATATCCGACATCTCTTCTGTCTCCCTTCTCTATTGCTGATACTTACTGCAGTTCTGAACGATAAAATCCATCACATTCTGTATCAGTGTCCGGCGCTCCCGAAATGACAATGCCATCGGCAGTTCTTTCTTGATCATATCTTTGGTAAGCGTATGAGAAAACTCATATTCAGAAATAATCTGCCTGATCTTATCCGCATTGATCTTCTTTTCTCTGGCAAATGCCTCTATCTCTTCATTTCTCTCTTTATCTTCAAAATCAACATAGGCTTCTTCCACAGACGCGTCTTCTGGCAGCTCTGTCAGAACTTCACCGATAAAGCGTTTGATCAGTTCTACTTTCTTTTTCAGTTCCGGATTATCTGTCCGATCCAGCTCATCATAGATATGTTTGATGTCCTTCTCGCGCTGCTGCCTGTCCTTCTTCTCCATATTTTTCAGCAGATTCATAATATATGCCACATTGATCTTGTCCGTCCGAATCATCTCGATACTGAAATCAATGTCATCCAGAATGGATTCTTTTTCACCGTCTCTGTTATTTTTTAGATTATCATGAATGGTAATATATCTGCTTTTAAAATTCTCGTACTCCTGCTCTGTCATGACCATATCCAGATCATCCCATGTAAAGTCAACAAAGGTTTCCAGAATCAGCAACATTTTTGACAGCTCCCGAAAAGCAATCACGAACTTCGCCTGTTCCTCTTCTGACTGCAATTCATCCACTTCTTCTGGTGAAGAAACCACTTTTAAAAGTTCTGCGATCAGCTGCCTTACCTTTTCCAGATAATAGCCATAATCTTTTAACAGAACCTCTGAGATATCGCCTCCGCCGGAGAAGAGACGCAGAGCATCATCTGTCTTTTTCTTCAGATTTCGGTAGCAGACAATATTTCCAAAAGGCTTTGTCTCCTTTTCTACCCGGTTTGTTCTGGAAAATGCCTGCAGCAGTGTATGCCATTCGAGATTCTTATCCACATACAAGGTATTCAGCGACCGGGCATCAAAGCCTGTCAGATACATATTTACAACTATTAGAATATCCACTTCCGGATGTTTCTTCATCTGCAGCCTCTTTGCCAGATCCCGGTTATAGGCGTCAAAAGTTTCTGTTGAAAACTCTGTTTTGTACATTCTGTTATAGTAGTTGATCATCCGTTCCAGATGATCCCGGCTGTGCTGATCCGCACCATCCACTTCACCATTGGCACCATAGGAAAAGACTGCGGCAATCTTCAGGTCATGTTCAATCTTTTGAAATGCCTGATAGTATTTGACCAGCATGGGGATGCTCGATACGGCAAAAATAGATGTATACTGACTGCCTTTGATTCTGGTTTTCGCTGTATGATGTTTGACAATATGATTTGCTACCAGAGCAATGCGTTCGTCAGACTCCAGTACCTCTCTCCGGTCTATATCTTCCACCATTGTCTCATCATTCTCGTCGTACTGCCCTTTATATGTACTGATGTATTCTACATTGAATCCAAGGACATTCCTGTCATAGATTGCTTCTTTTATCAGATACTGGTGCAGGCACTCTCCAAAAATGTCGGTTGTCGTCCTGCCGTCCTGTGACCGGTTCTCTACAAATCTTGGAGTGCCGGTAAATCCAAAATACTGCCCTTTCTTAAAAAATCTTGTAATCTTACTGTGCATCTTCCCAAACTGACTTCGGTGACACTCATCAAAGATAAAGATTACCTTCTCGTCACTGTACAGTTCCATGATCTTCTGATATTTTGGCTTCTTGATAGCATTGGTCATCTTCTGAATCGTCGTAACAATCAGCTTCTTATTCCGATCAGCGATCTGTTTTACCAGTATGCCTGTGCGCTCTGTCATATCCACACAGTCTTTTTCGTAGGAATTAAAATCATCTATCGTCTTTGTATCCAGATCATTTCTATCCACAAGGAAGAATATCTTCTTGATCCTGTCTTCCTGAGACAATAACTGCGCACATTTCCAGGAAGTCAAGGTCTTTCCTGACCCCGTCGTATGGAAGATATACCCTCCTGAATTCGTATCCAGAGCTTTCCGCACCAGAGCCTCTGTCGCATAGATCTGATACGGACGCATCACCATCAGGATCCGCTCTGTATCGCTGATGACCATATACCGGTTCAATAATCTCGATAATCTGGAATGATTGAAAAACACAGTACAGAAATCATTCAGGTTATTAACTCTTTTATTATTTTCATCTGTCCAGTAAAATGTCAGAGACTTCATGATTTTCATGGAATCTGTATTTGCAAAATATCTGGTCTCCACTGCATTGGACACGACAAATATCTGTACAAAATGAAACAATCCTTTATAGCTATGAATTCGGTATCTGTCAATCTGGTTGATGGCCTCTTTTATATCAATACCGGCTCTTTTCAATTCGATCTGAACGATTGGCAGACCATTACAGAGAATTGTCACGTCATATCTGTTTTTATATTTTCCAACAACCGTTACCTGATTCGTCACCTGATAATGATTATTCTCCGGATATTTACTCATAAATTCCATAGAAATACGACTTCCGTCGTCCCGATCCAGAACCACTTTATCACGAAGCTGTCCGGCGCACTGGTAGACCGTCTTTCCGGTCACCTGGGTCATGATACGGTTGAATTCTGTATCTGACATCTCCCTGTCTTCCAGAACTTTTTTGTTAAAAGCGTTCAGTTCCTTCCGGAAATTCACCACCAGTTCCTCATAGTCTTTTATCTTTACAAAATCATAGCCTAAAGTCTGCAGTTTTCTGATAAGCTGTTCCTCTAATTGTGCTTCTGATTGATAACCCATCTAAGAGCCTTCCTCCATTCCTTCTACTACGTTGAACGACAGTTCATTCGCGACTACATATTCTTCTAAGTCCATCAAAGACTTCTTCATGGGTATAATGTCTGTCATCATTTTCTGCCAGTAAGTCTGCTTCGTCCATAGCTGCCTCTATGCCATCTGTCAATATTTCAGACAAAACATCCTCATACGTCACCAGCGCCACATTCCCCATCTCTTTCGCCATATTCACACAACCTCTGGTAAATCCGCTCTTGGCAAACAGATATAAATGAATGTCCCGATAATGGAACATCCGGCTTCTTTGTACCAGCAGCTCCAGCACCTTGGCATCCACCTTTTCTTTTGTCCAATTACATTCTGCAAACAGAGCAGTATTCTTATCCTGCTCTCCCATGATGTCAATTTCCGTCTGGCTGCGGGTAGATGGATCTGTTCCCCACCAGCGGCCAAGTTCCCGGAATTCTACAGGAGACTGACCGTTCAGCAAAAGTTTCCACAGATACTGTTTACAGATTTCTTCAAAGACCTGTTCCATATATTCCGACAAAAACGGCTCGATCCTGCTATAGGCCAGATCTGTTGCCCCCCGGGCGATGAGGGAACTGTTTTCCGGTACAAACCGATACCAGAATCGGAACATATTGTCATCAATGACATAGAGCGATTTTCGGGAAGCTTTCTCTCCATAAGGCGTTTCTTTCCGGAGCAGACCCAGTGCCGTCAGATTTTTCAGATATGCGGCACAAACACTGGTATCC
>CAMWMT010000163.1 GCA_947175375.1 uncultured Clostridiaceae bacterium
CCGCTGTATAAACCGTTTTTTGATTCAGAATCAAAATCAATGCAAAAAGCACAACACAAATTAAGAAATAAGAAAATGCAGATTTTATTTTTGTATTTGAAAACATATTCTCGAATCTCCTATTTCATGTAAATACAAGTAACTTACTAATCAGATAATTCAAAATCATTACCACAACCTGCACTATGATTTTAATCATTTTATCATTCATATGTAGTGCTGTTACCAAAACAAACATGAGTATCATGTCCATTAACAGCGTGGTGACTCTTGATGCATAAAAGAAAAATGCTTCTTTTATAATGTTGGAATTGTTGCTCCTGAACACAAATTTACGGTTGGCAAAATAGGCAAATGTCACTGCCGCAATCCATGAAATAACATTAGCTATTTGCAGTTGTATCCCTGAATGTGGATCAAAAAAGAATATTACAGACACATAATACACTCCAAGGCTGATCAGAGTCGTAATTCCACCTGTTAACACATATCGGACAATCTGCCCACTTCTATCACGAATTTTCACGTTTTATGCCATCCATTTTAATATTTTTCGTATTTTCTATCAAATAAATCGGACGATCTTTAAGCTCCGCAAAAAGAATTGCTATATATTCTCCAATAATTCCTATAACAATAAACAAAAGCGCAAACATAAAACACAACGCTACGACAATTGTTGTGTATCCACTCGGAGCTCCCTTCCTTGTCACCAAAGTATACATCAGCAGAACAATTCCAGATAAAGCAACTATAATTCCCGTGATAATTCCTAATTTCAATGGAAGATCCGAAAAACAAATGATGGTATTTACAGATAATTGAAATAATTTTCGAATGCTGTATTTGCTTTTTCCTGCTGCGCGGGCATGCGCATCATATTTAAGAATCGTTTTATGAAATCCGATATTCTGTACATATCCTCTTAAAAACCGGTTTTTTTCTCTATAATTCTTTTTCAGTACTTCGGCAGCTTTGGGACCAATTGCAAAAAAATCAGACGCATTTCCTTCAAATTCCACATTTGACAAAGCATTTATAACCTTATAGAACATTGTAGAAGTTATATTCTTAATTACTCCGGATGACTGATTACTGACACGTACCATATTGATCACTTCATAGCCTTCTTCAAGTTTTTCAACAATATCGGGGATACATTCTAATGGATGCTGCATATCCGCATCCATACAGATGATCCCTTCCCCTGCACTATAATCAATTCCTGCAATCATAGCGGCTTCGTGTCCAAAATTGCGCGAAAAATTTATGAGTTTTATATGCTCATCCTGGTCGGCAAAAATGTCAAGAATCTTTCGGCTAGCATCTGTACTTCCATCATTCACAAAGATCAGCTCCCAATTCCAGGAAACCCGTTCCAGTATATCGACCGCTTCCCTGTAAAACTGCTCCAAAACATCTTCTTCGTTATATACAGACACCACGATCGTCAATCTCTTCTTCATCTGTTTTCCTCTTATGAACATTAACCAATTACGGTTAATATGATTATATACCACTTACGGTTATTATGCAAGAAAAAGGAGATACTCATTTTATGATTGTATTTGACCGTTTATGGGAAACAATGAAGACGAAAAACATGACTCAATACAAACTGATCAAAAAATATGGCATGAGTCCTGCCCAGATTACAAGACTAAAGAGAAATGAAAATATCAATTCACATACGATCAACATGCTTTGTGAACTACTAGACTGTCGGGTAGAGGATATCATGGAATACCGAAAGGACAAGTAGTTCCTTTTAAAATATCTATGTACTGTCTACTTACATTTCTTTTGAAATATAAAACAGCAGATGTCCCACATAGTTGCAGACCTCTGCTGTTTGTATACCCACCACACAGACACCTATACATTCCATAAAAAGGTGGTAATATAATAATATCTCTTCTGTCGCCTTGCTGGCACCCGAAATCCGGCCATTCGGTCGAAACAGCGAATCTTTGGCTAACATATACAGTAATCAAACCAGTTACATCACAGCGGTTCCCCGATTCCCTCCAGAACCGCCATCAGTTTTTTATAAGCTGTCTCACTGGTCGCTCCGTAAAGCATGTCCGAATCTTCATCCCCACAGTCCATGATGACGACCAGATGATCCGGCTCATTGCTGTAAAAGGTGATTGTCATGCCGCTGACCCAGTTTGCCATCTCAAACGGAAGCTTTTGAAGTCTGGCGCTGATCTGTTCCACTTCCTCCTCTGTCACCCAGTAGAATTCCTCCGGACTGTATTCCAGAGTATAAACGGATTCATACAGTAGCGCCGCAGGCAGGAATTCACTGACCGAAGACGCGCTTAATACCCAGTGCTCATCATCTTCCGTCGTATAGACCGGCGGATCCGGCTGACACAGATCTCCTCTTCGGATTCCGGCACGGCAGACGCTCTGATTCTCATTCAACAGGATCATATGGTCCGACTTTTGCAGCCATTCCCACTTCTGAAAATCCTCTGGTAACATCCAGCTGTCCTGCACCTGACGAAACGCTTTCGTCCGCCCTGCCGTGCGATAGTATTCCTCCAGCACCTGCGGCAAGGCTCCAAAAAGTTCTTTTAAAGATTCGATCTCTTCTTCTGTATATCCTTGCAGCGTATCCACTGCATACAGAGATTTCAGCATTTCCCAAAATGATGATGGCATTCCCTTCTCCTCTACTTTTTACACAGTTTCTCAATCCTGCAGGTATGCTTCCGCTTTCCTTCTCCGGCGTTTTTATCATACCCAATGCCCACCAGCAATATTTCACCGCCATACTCTTTCAACGCGTCCGGATATCTCTTCTCCCGAATCTGAGCAATCGCGCCCTTCGCACTCTGGTTCCATTTCAGTTCAATCACCAGTGCCGGTACCGGAGAGGCTTTCTTTGGTAAATAGACCAGATCCGCATAGCCGTCTCCTGCCGGAAGCTCTTCAAATTTCAGATAATGGTCCTTGTAGCTGAAATAAGCGAGCTTGACCACACTGCGCAAAGACTGTTCATTATTATAGAAAAGAATCGCTGTTTCTTCTGCATGGATCTTCTCAATCTGGGCCGCTACCGCCTCTGCATTCTGATGGATCGTGTCATAGATCAGCTGATCACTCTCACGAACACGGCGGATCGTCTCATCACGCTTCACCCCGCGAATCGCCCTGGCAAATTCCAGACGAATCTCCTCGTTGGGAATACGCGCCATCCGGGTCTCTTCATCATAAGCCAGATAGCCCAGATGGATCAGAAGGGTTAACACATCATCCTGATCTCGGAAGGTCACCAGATCATTGGAGAAACCATAAGTATCAACCGGAACCGGAACACCGCCAAGGAGCTGAGCAGTCGTTCTGGACAGACCGTCAAAATCCAGGCTGATATACTCCATCAGACTTCTGGAAGCGGATGTCTCGGTCCAGTAGGAACGGAACCGGCGATTACGTATGGCCTGCATCACGGAATTCGGATTGTAAACCGAGTCTGCTCCTTCCAGCGTGTATCCGTCGTACCACTGCTTCATCACTGCAAAATCATTGTCAAATTCTTCACAAAGCTCCTGTACTTCCGCTTCTGTAAATCCCACATATTCTGCAAAGGCCCCGGGATAAACCATCGTATATTCCTGAAAATCAGAGATCGCGGACTGTGAACCATCTTTCCGGATGGGGAGAATCCCTGTCATGTAGGCAGCTGCGAAGATCCGGTCCGTTGTGCCGCTTCCTTTGAATAAGGTGCGCAGAAAATGAAGATATTCCTTCTGTATCTCCGGGATCTCCCGTATAGGCGCATCCCACTCGTCGATGATCATAATAAATTTATTGCCAGTCATCTCCACCGTAGACAGCAGCGTCTCATCAAACGCCTTCCCCTCCTTCTGCTCCGGATAGGCACTCAACAATTCTTCTGTCACTTTATTTTCAATAAAAGCAATCATATCCTGCGAACCCGCTTTCCCCATAATATTGGTCATATCCAGATAGATCACATCATATTTGTTCAGATGCTTCTGATAGCCGCTGTTCTTCTCTTCATCCGCTACAATCGTCAGGTCGCAGAACAGACTGGCAGAATCACAGGTCTTGTCATAATAAGCGCACAACATCTGTGCCGCAAAGGACTTTCCAAAGCGTCTCGGCCTGCTGATGCAGGTTAATTTCTGTTTTGTTCCAATCGTACTGTTGATCAGACCGATCAGACCGGACTTATCCACATACCGGCTGTTTCTTATCGTCTCAAATCCACTCTTCCCCGGATTCAGATACACTCCCATTCTTCCCATACCTCCATTCCCCAAAAGCGTCTGTAAGTTCATTATATCCGTATTTTATCCTGGTGTAAACGAAGAAACCTCTCTCCCTTTGGTCTGCCGACATGCTTTTTCCGGAAAACAGCAGATCCGACACTGTCAGTATGGAAAGTGCATGGGCTCCGGCAACAGCCGCATTGCAATACAGAGCATAACTCTCCTCCATGAGAGACATCCGAAAAAGTCAGAAACACCCCATCATGTATCTGTCCTACGCTCTCTTCTCTGCTTCCTTTAGCACATATTCGCTTTCAATGATATAATGATAATCGTGATCCCAGTTATAGCTTCTGTCATACAGAAACGGACGGGAATCGCTGTCTCTGGCAACAAAATCAGCAGTCAATAGAACCTGTCCACACTCGATTCCGACTTCCTCCGACAGTTTCTCGTCTGCAATGATCGCACATATACTGTTTGTTGTAGAAGAAATCTGAATGCCAAACTTCTTCATCAGCATCTCAACAATCGAAAGTTCCAGATCCTCCGCTTTTAGATTCGGAATCTTTTCTTTCAGAATATAAGCCACCACATAACAGGAAGGCTTTCGATTCTGTATCCCTCTGAAACGGGACAGCTCCCACACTTCCTTCCCCAAAGGAACACACAGATAATCCGCAATCCTTTCATCCGCCTTGCAGGTTTTAAGTACTACATTGGATATAGACGGAACATTGCCGGACAGAAGCACACTCTGCGTAAATGATGGTATCTTGTTGACAATATCATAGCTTTGTACCCCATTTCCGCGATATGTCCCTTTTCCCAGCATTTTGTAGAGATAACCGCTGTTTACCAGTACACTGACTGCCTGGCGAACGGTTCCACGGCTTACATTGTATTGTTCCATAAGCTCGCTCTCGCTTGGAATCTGATCCCCGTAACTTAATCTAAACAGGTCTTTTTTGATTTCCTCAGCAATCTGGAGGTATAAAGCAGTACCTCCGGGTTTTTTCATTACCATGTAAGCCAACTCCTAACTGATTTATCTGCCGCCCTTCCGTCTTCTCATTGACTGAATGGTCTGGCAGTGTCAGGAAAATTATAACCGTTCTTTTTGAGAATTGCAACTATTTCATCGAATGTAGGAACCTGTGTCCCGGTACCAAGCTTTGCCGTTTTGGCCGCTCCTGCTGCATTGGCCCACGCCACACAGGTCGCCAGATCCCATTTCTGCAGCCAGGCATAGACAAATGCACCAAGAAAAGAATCTCCTGCTCCCATCGTATCTACAAGAGGAACCCGAAAGCCTGGATACCATCTGCCCTCTCCGCCGACTGATGATGCATAGCATCCTCTGGCGCCTGCTTTCAGCAGAAGTAATGCATCTGTTCTTCTTCTCAGTATTTCTGATGCTGCTGCAGGATCCGCGCAACCGGTCAGTGCTTCTGCCTCTTCATGGTTCAGCGCGATCACAGTTGCGCTTTTCAGTGCCTCCTCCAGAATATCCGGCTCTATCTTACGGCACAGTGGCCCGGGATCAAAAAACACTTCTCTTTTCAGCCGGGATGCCCTTCGAAGAAGATTCATGGACAAAGAGCAGAATGGCTGCTTACTGTCAGACAGATGATAACCACACAAATAGAAACCCTTACAGATGTCCATCAATTCCGTAGTCTTTTCCCACCCTACAAACATACTGGAATCAATGGTACTAATAAAGGAATGCGTTCCATTTTCATCAATAATACAGTTTGCGACCGGTGTCTGATAGTTCTCTGCGGTCTTCAGGTATGCAGTCTCGATCCCCTGTTCACGATAAGCCTCGATCAGCCAGCTGCCATAAGGGTCATTTCCCAGCGGTCCCACCGGAAGTATCTTTCCTCCCATACGGCTGCAGACGATCATCAGATTACCCTCTCCTCCCGGTTCCGGATGAGAAGCTTTTATCCTGCGGGTACACCCGCCCTCTACAGGAAAGGTTCCTTCCATCTCGATAATCATATCTACTGTGGAAGCTGTCAGAACCAGTATATCGTATGTTTTCTTATCTTTGTCCATGAATCCTCTCTCTTGCAATCTTTGTCAGTTCCCCTGCTGCCCATTCCATATCGAGCATCGGATTTGCCTTTTTAAAGATCTGATACCAGTCTTCCGGCAAAGCGCCAAAACCGCGGTAGGCGCCTGCGATCATACCTGCAATGC